>CBDVER010000038.1:0-9124 GCA_965373055.1 uncultured Thermoplasmata archaeon | reverse complement strand
ACACCATGGTAGGACCACGTGTAGCGCACATCGGAGGCATTGATGACCTGTTCCGATCTAGATGAGATGTACAGGATCACGGGCTCCAGGTTGAACGGCGCCCTATCATTCTCATGATCGGGGATCCTTATCACCTCCACCTCCTGTTCGAAGACATTCGATGGCCACTCTCCCCCGGATGAGGGTAATGTGGATATCACCACACCCCCCAGGAGGAGAACGGCCAACAGGGTCAATGCGATCTTTCCGCTCCTTTTGGCAAGCATTTCAATCAATCCATCCTATGCTCCAACTGATACCTTCTGTTTCTCGATGATCTTTTTCTTGAGGGACGCCCTCTCGGCCAACCCGAGCGTTGCCAGCCCCGCAAGCATGTACTCCACAGGGACCGTGACGGCCTGCCCCACGGTCACAGGCGTGATGTTCGGGGTCGCAGTAATGACGGGGGCCACATTCACCGACGGTGCCACCACCGGTACCGAAGGGGGGGGCGGTATCGGCGCGGGGGCCACTGCCGGCGGGGGCGGGGGCGGGGGCGGAAGCGGCGGAGGTAGGGCCCTGATCACGTTGATGAAAAGGTCCGGCACATCCGCGGCCCTATCATCCCCCCTCCAATCGACATACCTCAACTCGCTCGCCCCGTCGAAGACCCTTGTTGTGCCCTCGCCGTCAGGGGACCCTATGCGGAACCGAACGGACCAGATCTCATCGATCATGATCGTCCCGATATCGAAGGTCAGAATGTCCCCTGCCCCGGTCCTGTTGACCGAAAGGCCCCCGGTGATGTTCGAGCTCCCGTCAACGTAGTTGAAATCATCCGACATATCCAGGATAAGGGTGCAGTTGCTCCCGGCGGTGAAGTTGTAGAACTGGTTTGATATCTTGAGGTAGATCTCCTCGAGCTCCCGGGCATCGTGTGCCCAGTAGAACTCCCCTCCGGTATATTCTGCCATCCACCCCATCAGGCCGGTATCCACGTTGTTCCCCAGGCCGATCGTATAGAGTTTGATACCGCTGTCCCTGGTCACGTTCATCGTCTCCAAAGAGACGTTCTTCTCCGGCGGGTCCGGCGACCCATCCGAGAATACTATCCCTATCTTCTGGTTGCCGTCAATTCCGTGTACGATCAGCTCGTCGTTCATGAGCGAGATGGCGGCCTGGAAGTTCGTCTGGCCCTGGGGCTGGATCTTAGCCAGCGCATCCAGGTCCGCCTTCACCTGGGGCTGAGCTGCCGAGAGGTGGTTGAACAGGGCGGCCGTCGTGTCGAACTTGAGGATGGCGGCCCGATCGAACGGCGCCACCATGTTATCCACATACCTCTGGGCACCCCTGATCCTGAGGACCCCGGGGTCCTCCGTTTCAAGGGAGCCCGAATGGTCCATAACGAACACTATATCCTGAGGTGCGAGCGTTATCCCCTTGGCCCCCGATCCTGACAGGGTGAAGGTCACGGAGGTGTTCGATGGTGAATTCCCCGAATCGGCCCTCCAGATCGAGTCGTATCCCGAGGAGGCATTGGATTCGGGATAACCCCCTCCCGTATACGCCTCGTCGCCCCCGACAACGCCCAAAGCGACCACGTAGATGATGAAGATGAGCAGAAGGGCCGATACGAGCCTGCCGGTCAAGAGGGAGCTGAATCTCCCCCTGACCCTATCTGCCCGTCTAACGTACATCTCACACATCTCCTCTATCAGGTGTTCTCGCCACAGCCTCTGGACCTCAGTCGAACTCCATCTCCTCCAGGTCCGTCGTATCCTCGGAGCCCTTCATTCCGGGAAGCTTTATGGGTTTGCTTTTGGTATCCTTCAGGGTATTGATCTTGGGCTCTTTATCCTTCCTCGCGGATCGCCCCTTGAACATTCCAAGGCCGCCCCTGGGCTTCTCCTCCCCTTCTTTGCTCTCCGTAGGTTTCTCCTCTCTATCCCTTCCCTCGCCCCTGGCCCACTTGGTCAGTATTCCCAGGTATCCCAGTATGAAGAGCGCCACCATCAGGGCGACGAATATAAGGAACCAGAGTATCGGAAGGGCGTTTATGAAACCCTCCACGAACCTCTCCCCGAAGCTGTCTTCCTTTATCTCCCTCCTGACGTTGATCAGGCCTGACCTGGAGTTCTCGTTGCCCAATTTATCAGAGGTCTTGATCTGGAAGATATGGGCTCCCGAGTCCTCGCCGACCGTGGGCCAGTAAAGGAGATAGGTGTCCTCGTTGGATGCGTTGGAATCGGGGGTCATCTCCCTCCATCCGGATGAGTCGATGTTGATGAATACCACGCTCACGTTGGACGGGTCCGTCACGGTCGCCTTGAATACTACGGACGTCCCCTCTTTCACCTCACCTATCCTTACCTCCATATCGCCCTCGATCCAGAAGTAATCCAGTGAGATCTCGGGTCCGGTGTTATCGGTCTTTATGCCGTATGTGTCATTGACCTCGTTCCCGGCCATGTCCGTCACGCTGATATGGATCACGTGGTTGCCGTCCTGGAACCTCCGGGTGTTCATGAGGTACTCGTAATACATCCCGCTCTCGCCCTTGAAGATCTCTATGGCATTCTCATCGTCTATGGTGAGGGTGACCTGCCTCACGCCAATAGCATCGACCACGTAGAACCTGAGGGTCTGGACGCCGGAGAATATCTGTCCAGGGGCGATCGTCGCCTGGGATATCACCGGCGGCGAGTTGTCAACGGTCACGTCCACGTCAAAATACATGGAGTGTCCTGCCTTATCCGTGGTCTTGATGGTGACCTGATGGGGGCCGTCGCCCACCAGCGTGGAATCCCACGGAACCGATACATCGTACCAGGTGGTGCCGTCGATCGCATATCTCACGGCTCCGGGGAACACGTCTCCGGTATACGCCCTGACGGCATACAGGCCCGAGATCAGCTCCCCCTTGACGGGGGTCTCCACCGTCAGGGAGGGGAAAGAGTTGTCCACACGGAACTCGATCGTCGATGTGGTCACGCTCCTTCCTGCCACGTCTGTAACGGTGGCGTTCACAGTATGTGTGCCGTCATTCAGGCCCCTTGTATTCATAACGAACTCGTAGTAGCCGGTCTGGATATTGTAGGATATGGGGGTCAACCTGCCCGCCACATCTATAACTGCCCTCTCGATCCCGACCTGGTCGAATGCGATGACCTTGAAAGTATAGACGCCCTCCACATACTCATCTATCGAGGGAGAGGCGATCTCCACCTCCGGATCATGGTTGTCCACGATCACATTGATGGTTTCCATGGTCATGTGGCCCGCCAGGTCCGTTGCCCTGATGAGGATCCTGTGTTCGCCGTCCGCCACCCTTGTGGTATCCCATCCCAATGTCACGGCCTGCCATGAGGCGCCGTCGATGTTGTACTCGGTGGCCTTTGCGAACACGTCGCCGTTGTACACGTCGAACATGAAGGTCCCCGACACGACCTCTCCCTCCAGCGGGGAGTTGATGCTTATGGACGGAGCCCTGTTGTCCACGTTGAAATCAATGGGCCCGTATGTGTATGATTTCCCTGTCAGGTCGTATGCGATAGCGGTGACGTTCCTGATACCGTCCTCCCCGGCCCCCCACGTGATGGTGTTCGAGGAGTACTCGTAGTATCCCGTCTGGGCGTTATATGGGACCCTGGCCTCCAGATCGTAGACCTTGATCATCACGTAATCTATGCCGACGATGTCGAATGCGGTAACCCGGATACTGAGAACCCCCTCCACGAACTCACCCTCCACGGGAGAGGTGATCGTACAGGTCGGGTTCTCGTTGTCGACGTATATGTCGAAATGGACCTCCGTGGTCCATCCCGCCTCATCAGTGGCGATCATGGTGATGTGGTGCATACCGTCGGAAAAGGAGGTGGTATCCCACAGGAATGTGGCATTGGCCCAGTCACCCTCCATGGAATAGCTGAGCAGTGATGGCTCGTTCTCATCCACCTTGTACTGGATGGTCTTGAGGAACGCATCCCTCGAGAATATGTTCAGCTGGGCGAGTTCCGAGAGGATGTCCCCGTTGGCCAGGTTGCTTACGACCACCTCTGGCCGGTGCAGGTCGATATTGAAGGTCCTGGGGCCGAGATCGATATATTTTCCGGAGAGGTCGGTCACCACAACGCTCACATTATAGCTCCCATCCGGTATCAGCGATACGTCTGTCCTGAACTCCCAGTAACCGGTGCCCGAGTTGTAGCTCATCGACAGAGGGCCGTCAAAGCCATCGAAGGTTATGTCTATCTCCACCTTCTCCACACCCACAAGGTCAGACGCCACCACCTGGAACATGGGCGTGCTCTGGGTGATATATCCGTCTATGGCCGGATATGATATTGCCCCGACCGGATCGTAATTGTCTATGACGACCGCCATCGATGTCGTGGTCGTATGTCCTGCCTCATCTATGGACCTGAGGAAGAGGGTGTGGCTGCCGTCGCCGAATATCGAGGTGTTCAGAACAACGCTCACATCTACCCAGCCTGTTCCATCGATATTGTACTCCGTCCTGTTGAGGAACACGTCGGTCGAGTTCACGGAGACCGTGAACATCCCCTCGATGAAATCACCCGGAAGCGGATCCACCACCCTCAGAACAGGGGCGTTGTTGTCCACCTGGAACGTTATCGGGGTGGAGATATTGACCTTCCCGCTGAGATCCGTCACCGTTGCAGTGCAGTTGTGATAACCATCCGCAATAAGGGAGGTGTCTGTCGTGAACTCGTAATATCCCGACGAGGCCGAATATATCGCAAGGAAGCTGTTCCCGAACACGTTCAGATATACGCCCTCTATACCGACGGGGTCAAATGCCGACATCCTGAAGTCGTAGGCACCCTCAATATACTCCGATGGCGAGGGGCTGTTGACCGCACAGACCGGTACGGAGTTATCCACGATAAGAGAAAGCGACTGTGTGGATGAATGGCCTGCCTGGTCCCTGGCCATTATGTTGAGCGTGTGGGCCCCATCCAAAAGCAGGGTCGTATCCCAGGTCGTGCCGATGGGTAACCAGGTGCCGCCGTCGACCGAATACCTGAGGTCAAGGAGGAATGTATCCTGAGCGGTAACGTTGAGGTCCACCTTACCCTCCACATAATCTCCCGTCTGTATCCCGTTTATTGTCATCTCCGGCTGAAGGTTGTCAACCTTGAAGGATATCGAGGTCGTGTTCGTCAGCTTCCCGGACAGGTCGTAGGCGCTCGCCGTGATGGTATAGGTTCCATCGGCCATTATCATGGTATTGTACGAATACTCATAGTAGCCTGTCTGCCTGTTCAGGGTGGTCTGGGCGGAGCCCGAGAAGACGTTCAGCATGACCCTGTCGATGCCCACGAAATCCGAGGCGGAAACCTGGAAGTTGTACACGCCCTCAACGAACTGGCCGTCGAACGGAGATACTATGTTGCACACCGGATCGGTGTTGTCCACGATGAAATCCACAGACTGCTCTGTCACGTGAGATGCTTTGTCGGTCGATCTCACAAACAGGATATGCCCACCGTCCTGAAGAAGGGTCGAATCCACGGGGACCGACCAGGTTGGGTCCGCACCGGTCATGTTCGCCCACCCTCCTGAATCTATCCTGTATTCTACCTTGTGCAGGAACAGATCGGACGATGTGGCCCCTATGGCATAAGTGCCGCCGATGATCTCCCCGTCCTTTGGAGTGTTGATGCTCAAAGAGGGTTCGTTGTTGTCGATATTGAATGATATCAGAGTACTGGCCTTGGTCAGGCCCACTTTATCATATGCCGTTGATAGAACGGTATACGTGCCGTCCGCACGGGTGGTCGTGGAAACAGTATATTCATAGGAGGATGTTATCGGATTGTATGGGATCGTTATCGTGCTTCCGAATACCGTAACGTTCACGTGGTCGACCATCACCGTATCGGTGGCCACGACCCTGAATGTATGATCCCCACCCAGATATTGGCCGTCGATGGGGGAGTTGATATTGCACGTGGGCCTGTTATTATCCACGAATATGGTGATGGATGATTCTCCGGTGAGGCCTGCGCTGTCCTTCGCCTCAATGGTCAGGGTGTGCCGGCCGTCGGTGATCAGGGTGGTGTCCCACGAGCCCGTCCATGTATTTACGCTCCTTATCATGCTGGTCCATGCATTGTTATCTATCCTGAACCTGGCGCTTATCACGTGGGAGGATGTGTTCACCGAGATCCCCATGTAGTTGCCCGTCACATACGACATGTCCATTGGATAGTTGATTATGGGATTGGGAGCGGAGTTGGAGAGTGTGAAATTGAATATTGGATAATATGTCACTCCACCACCAAGTTCTTTGGCCGTGATATTTATCGAGCAGGCCCCATCGTTGAACGAGTAGGTGTTCACCTGCCTCTCCCAGAACCCGTTCTGCGAATTGTAATACATCTTCAGGGTCCCCAGAGAGAACATCACGCCTCCGAAGGCGATATCCACCTCCTTGACCGTGGTGGGAGTCCCCGCCTTCACCTTGAATGTGTAAACGCCTGATACTATCTCTCCCTTGGTGGGGCCAATTAGCTCCATCTCGATGGGGTCATAGATCCTCAGCTGGGAGCCGTTTGCGTATCTGTCGATCGTCCCGTTTGTGCCTTTTATCGAGAGGCTGTAGGTTCCCGGTGAGATCGTCGTTGTTGCGGAGACCGTTAGGACCGATTCCATGACAGATGAGTTCATCTGTGAAGGGTTGAAGGAGAAGGTCAATCCCGAGGATGTGGGCGTTGAGGTCGCCGACAGGGTGACGTTATCATCGAAATCGTTGATGGTATCCATTGATATCGTGTACTTCGCGCTTCCTCCGGGATTGGTCTGGTTCATGTCCGGAGTCGACGATAGGAAGAAGTCCGGATCGGTGGAGACGACAAGGGTGACCTCGGTGAAATCGGTATTATCGGAGGCACCATGCCCCGTGTCATTTCCCCATACTCTGAGCTTGTAAGTGCCTGCGGACATGGATGAGGTTGTAGTGACGTTGAGATACACGGACTCGGTCCCCACGCCGCCGATGGTTACGGAAGCATCGTTGAGAGAGGCCGCTCCACCGCTTGGGGTCGTTGTATTTGCCGCTCCGCCCCACCAGGAGTACGAGAGGGCGATGGGTTTGGTGATCCCAAGCGATTCGATATCTACCTGATAGGAAACATTCATCCCTGGCGCTATCAATTTGGATGCGGGGGTGGCGCTCATGTCGAACTCCGATGAGATCAACATGGTGTAATTGTTAAATGTGCTTGAGGCCCTGTTCTCATCCAGGACGAGGAGGCCGTACCATCCGGATAGATCCGGTTCATATGAGAACGAGAGCGCGTCTCCGGTTCCAGTGGAATCGTCCGATGCAAGTACATTATCAAGGTTACCCGATCCCTTGAAGAGGTAGGAATTGAGGATCATGTTCCCGGGAACCGAGGTGATGTCAAAGTCGTAGGAGCCGCCTGCATCGAGATATATATCGTACATGTTGATCATGGGGTACTCCTCCTCAAGTGATCCGGAATATCCTGAAGCATGGTACTCGAACTCGGAATACTGATACCTCCCCACCTCCAGCGGCCCGTCATAGTCGGGATCTCCCCCATTGTATAGGTCGTCTGCATCCTTGTGATAGTCGGATTCTATCCTGATCCCGCTGCTCCAGCTGGTTCCAGAGAACCTGAACACCTTTCCGTACTTGAATCCACCACCATATGTGTGCCCGTCTATCACAACTATATCATATTCGTTGCTCCCCTTGGTGGATAATCCTATCTGCTGGGTCATCTCGTAGTCGGAGTAGACGAAAAGATCATAATCCTCCCCGGTCAGGATGTTCTGAATGCACACGGCGGTGTATGCATCATCCTCGGTGGGTATCTTGAACTGCAGGTATTCAGGATCCTCCAGCCTCCAAAATGTCCTCTTATGTGCATCAGCTGGGAAATCGTTGATAAGCGTTCCTCCAGGCTGTGTTGTAGCTTCTACCTTGCCGGGAGCCATGATCAGAAATCCCGCCGCTACCATCATGAAAAGGATGGATACAGCAAGGACCTTTCCGTGTAAAGTTCCTGTTGGCCCATGGTCATTAAACATAGCTTTTCCTATATTCGATATCATAAGTTTTCCCCCTACATCTTTTCAAGTTCCCAAGTTTAATTTTCAAGTTCCCAAGTATAAGTTGGAACAGATCATCTCTGTTAACTATAACCAATGATGTTAATATATCTATTTGCAGGAACATTGTTCGAACTATCTAATAATAATTGCGATTGAATTATTATAAATACGGAATTGAGCCACATATCTGCCATGATCGGCTCAGAATATCTCATCCTCTACGACATCTTCGATCCCGTTGCCTGTCAGCTGGAAATCTGCGGTGCCCCCGGAGGGCATCGACCTGTGCTTTATCAGGGTCGCACGCCTCCTCCCCCTCTCACCCAACTTCTCCAGCCTCACGATCGCCTTGCAGTTGTGCGCAAGGGAGTATCCGCCGATGGGTTTCACCTCGCCCTCCGCAGAGCCCCCATATACCTGTGTTGTGATCAGAATAGGGATATCCTGCTTCCTGGCGATGCCCATCAGGTCCATCAGGACCTTGGCGATCTCCCTCCGGTTCTCCTCGAACCTCTTGGTCCCCAGGTTCAATCTGTAGAATACCGTGGCGCTGTCCACAACGACCAGGCCGATGTGAAGGTCCTTCGACGCCAGCTTAACGGTGTTGGTAATGGACTCCTGAAGCTGATCGCTGTTCATGGATTGGAAGAAAAGGACCTCACGGGAGATCCGCTTGTGATCCTCGTCCCCACCGCATATCTGGACGAAGCGCTCCATGGAGACGCCCTCCGTATCGATGTAGATCACCTTGTGGCCGGAGAGGACGACGTTCCTTGTCAGCTGAAGGCAGATATTGGTCTTGCCCGACCCCCCTTCCCCGAAGAGCTGTGTGATCGCAGAGCTCTCGATCCCACCGCCGATCAGGTCGTCCAGGGAGGAACATCCTATGGGAACGCGGGACAGGCCTATCCACCCCCGGCGATCACTTCCTTCAGGACCTCTTTCGCCCTGTGGGACCTGGATGAATCCAGGTAGAGGAAGCCGTGGATCCTCGAAACAGCCTCTATACCGGGGTCCCACTCATCGGTAACCAGAACAC
>CBDVER010000037.1:0-9148 GCA_965373055.1 uncultured Thermoplasmata archaeon | reverse complement strand
CCACCAATGGATACGACCATGTGATAACGCTCCAGGTTCTCAACACCCCTGACCAACTCCGATCTGGATATCAGATCCTCGATGACCTTGGGCCCGATCCTGCGGTTCCTCCACTTCACCTCACAGAACACGACCCTCTTCTTCTGCTCATCGATACCCACAACATCGATCTCATCTCCCCTGTACCACCATCTACCAACCCTCGGGAACGAATAATGGGACCGAAGGATATTAGCCACATGATCTTCCAGAAATTGTCCGAGATACTCATTCCTCTCCGCCTTGAACCGATCCAGGGGGACATCGGGCCTTTGAAACTCGATATGGGTCCTGTCGGGGTGGACGAAACGGAACCAGAACCGAAAATAATTATCCTTGATACGGTAGATGCTCTTTTTCGTGTTCGGGCGAAGCTCCGTAACGGGATGTATGCGCTGTATGATATCAAGCTGCAACAGGACCCTCAGATATTTGGGCAGGTCCTTCGCTTGAAGATAGGAAGCATCGGCGATCCGGGTCATCCTCGTGTTCCCCACGGCCATGGCCTCGAGAATGTTCATGTATGTGTCAGGCTCCCTAAGCTCATCACGCAGGATCAGGAATGCCTCACGATAGAGATATCCGTCACTCGAGAAAAATGACCATTTCAAGGTATCATCTATGGAACCGTGCTCCCGAAACTCCTGAAGATATCTTGGTACGCCCCCGACGATGGAATCCACTATCATCCTATCCTTGATCCCAAGATCGGGTAAGAACCCTGAAATATGTTCATGTTCAAGAGGTTTTACATTGAGCTGGCCCACCCTTCTTCCGAACAATGGGCTCCTCTCCCCCAGAACGAAATTCTCCATAAGCCCGATCGATGAGCCACAGAGGATCAGCATCAGGTTCGTATCTGCCAGTATCTCGTCCGTGATATACTGGAACTCGCTCAGCAAGGATGGGTCCTTTTGAATGAGATATGGGAATTCATCCAAAGCGATAACGCCATTCCTGAAACCGGACTCAACGAGGCCCTGGAACAGTTCCCTGAAGCCCTCGGCATGAAGGCGGGGGATCCCACATGACCGGCTTATCTCCATTGAAAGCTGGTCGATATTTCTCCTGGTTCCGGATGAGCTGCATAGAAAATATATCCCCTGATGGTCTTCAAGAAACCTCTTGATGAGGGCGGTCTTTCCGATCCTTCTCCTGCCGTAGATCGGCAACAACTTGAAACCATCTCTTCCCAAATACTTCTCAATGACGGCAAGCTCATTCTGCCTGTTGATGAATTTACGGACGTACATCATTATCTTTTATATCCGTAAAACATTAAAACGTTTTCCATTGATCGTTTGATATCTTTCAATGTAACACAACTTCCACATCGCTTTTAGGGGAGGGGGGGTCCATCCACTTCAATCGGAACCGAATGCATCACGAAGGACACGCTCGTACAGTTCAAGCTTCTTTTCCGCTTTCTCAACTCGGGGCGGAGCAACCTCAGGGGGCCTATGATCCCTATCCTTCCCCGTATCGGCCCCCATTCTCCTGAGATGGGTCCGGATCGAATCCCGGATCGCATCGGATCGGTTGGTGAACTGTCCCTTCTCCACCACATCGTCTATGAGGTCGATGTCCCCGGGGGAGAGCCTGATCGTGATGGAAACGTTTGTCATCGTATTACATATAATTACCATTGTAATACAATTACTTTTCTAGAGATATCGATGAATCTGCTTAAAAATACCTGATAGTATCGAGTTTCTGAGAAGATCACATCATATCACAGCTTGATGAGCTCGTATTCATCCGTACCAAGCCCAAGCTTCTTTGCGTAGGAGATCTGCAGGTCGGGACATGTGTGTTCCCAGAGACCCTTGATCTTGTCCCCTCCGGCCTCCTTCCCATCCTTCAGAAGCGAATCCTCTATCCCTATCTGCTGGTTCACGAGGTCCCACGACGCCTTGTCGATCGCCACCGGGTCCTTCGAGGCCAAAATGCCTATATCCTTCACTATCGGGGCATCCGAAAAGTTGAAGCAGTCGCAGTGGGGGGTGATGTCCACAAGGAAATTAATACAGCCAAGCTTCCCCTCCTTCCCGTGGACGGCCCCCAGCGTGTACTCCACCATCCTCTCGGTGAACACCGGCAGCTCGATCTCCCAATCCACGACGATGGCCTTCTCGGGACATATCGTGATGCACTCCCCGCATCCAATGCATCTCACGCCGATGGAGGCCTTTCCTCCGGGAAATGAGATGGCATCCGCGGGACAGATCACCGAGCATTTCCCGCATTCCACGCATTTCACCGTCGTGACCTTGGGCCGGAGCGAGTGCTGGTCCATCTTCCCGAGCGCGGGAGCGCATCCCATGCCCAGGTTCTTGATCGCCCCTCCGAAACCCGCGGTCTCGTGCCCCTTGAAATGTGACATCACTATCATCGAATCGCTGTCCAGGATATCATTTGACATCCTCAGTTTCCTGAAGTGTTTCCCATCTATCGGGATCTCCCTGTAGCTCTTGGACCTGATCCCATCGCATATTATCAGCGGGGCACCGACGACCTCGTACGCGAACCCGTTCGCTATCGCAGTGTTCAGATGGTCGACGCTGTTTGCCCTCGTCCCATGATACAACGTATTGGCATCCGTCAGGAAAGGGTTCCCTCCGCTTCGCTTGATGGCATCCACTATCGGCCTAACGTATATCGGCCTGATGAAGCCATCGTTCCCCATCTCACCGAAATGTATCTTTATCGCCGTGAGGTCGCCATCGGATATCAGTTCTGAAAATCCAGCAGCCTCGAAAAGCCGATGTAGCTTGTTTCTCCTGTTATCCTCCTTTCCCCTTGCCCTCAGATCGGTAAAATATACCTTTGATGCCAACAACGACCACCAGCAGGGCTATCGCACACTCCACAAAAATAACTATCGCGCCAGAAAGCCTTTCCACGCCTTTTCCAGATCATCGATGAGAGACATTACGCTCTTTTGGGTGATGGAAGCGTACAGCCTATCGTGAAAGATGTTCCTGCCCTTGAAGGACTTGAGGTACCAGCCCATGTGGGCGCGGATGTTGATGCATCCCCTCCTCTCCCCGTAGTGGTCCAGGGCCAGGGAGAGGTGATCACGCAAGATCCCCATGTGAACCTCTACCCGGGAGGGAGAGACGGGATACCTGGTCCAATCCCGGCCGGACCCCAGCGTCTCCACGCACCTCTCGATCCAGGTGGGATTGCCCATCAGGCATCTGGCAGCCATAACGGCGGCGGCTCCCCGTCCAAGATAGTCGGCCACATCATCAGGAGAATAGACGTCGCCGGAGGCTATTACCGGAACCCTCAACCTCCTGGAGAGCTTTGATATGATATCCCTGTTTGCGGTCCCCGTGAACCCCTCCTTCACGGTCCTGCCGTGGACCGAAATGTATGATACCCCAAGCTCCTGAACATCATGCAGAAGATCGACCATATCTCCCTCCTCAAAACCATGAAAACCGATCCTGGTCTTGACGCCCACCGGGACCTCCACGCTCTCCAGGATGGACGATACACAATCGAGGAAGTTCTCCCGGTCCCTGAGCAGCCCCCCGCCGGACCCCTGTGACAGGACCTTCCTCTTGGGACACCCGGAGTTGAGATCGATGATCGGATAGCCCCTTCCCTCGACCTCACGCGCCGCTGCGGTGAGGTATTTCGGGTCCGAGCCGAATATCTGCGCCCCCACCAGCCCTGGAAGCTCCCCGCGGTCCAGGAACTCCTCGGTCTTCACGTTCCCCTCCGAGAGCCCACGGGAGGAGAGCATCTCGGTGAAGGAAAGCGGGCACCCATGGGAGTGGAGGATCCTGCGGTAAGGGGGGTCGTTGACGCCGGCCATTGGGCCTGCAATTACCACACCTGGAACCTCGATCACCTTCTCCCCTCTTCGGATCTGGAATCCTTCGGGAAAATCCCTGTAACCCACCATCGCCCCCTCAACCCGGAACCTATTATATAATAACAATCCACTCCAACAGCATATGGGAAACGGGGATGAAGAAGCCTCATTCGGGCCGTTCAGGCCCGGCACCGCGAACGCGTGGATCGCGGTTGCCATACTCGCCGTTTCCACCGCTGCGCTCTTCATCAAGCTCTCCTCAAGCCATCCGATCGCCATCGCTTTCTGGAGGCTGCTAATCGCACAGATCGTGATCGCGCCCATGGCGATATTCAAGATGAGATCGAGAGCTCAGAGGCCGTCGATAGCAACGATATTGAAGCTCAGCGTGGTGGGACTGGCGCTGGCCCTTCACTTCTCCATGTGGATCTGGTCGTTCCAATTCACAACGGTGGCATCCTCCGTCCTTCTGGTCACCACCCATCCGATCTTCGTCGCCACGCTCGCATATCTTCTTTTCAAGGAGAAGCTCAGCAGGATCGGGATCATCGGGATGATCGCAGCACTTGTCGGCTCGATGATCATAATGGGGGGTGACCTCACAGTGTCAAGGATATCCCTCACAGGAAACCTCCTCGCCTTCGGGGGGGCCCTGATGGCCGGCCTATACATCCTTTCAGGGCGCAGGTTCAGAAGGGAGCTTAACCTGTGGGTCTACGTTTTCTTCGTCTACGGCTTTGCGATGCTCTTCCTCCTGACCTTCTCCTTATACCTCGGGGCCAACCTCCTGGTGACGGACCCTTCAGAATATCTCCTGTTCGGGGCATTGGCCCTGGGCCCGATGCTCCTTGGGCACACCGTCTACAACTGGGCTTTGAGATACGTCTCCCCCACCCTTGTATCGGTCTCACTGCTGGGGGAGCCGATAGGCTCCACGCTCCTTGCGCTCATCTTCCTGGGCGAGACGCCGTATATCGGCGCCATCGTCGGAGCACCTATCGTGCTTGCAGGCATTTATCTTGTCGCAAAAAGGTCAAAAAAACAAACTAAACGATAGACATAGAAAACATTTTAACCAATCTATACATTCATATCATGTCATCCCGGTAGGATGAAAGTAGGATGAAAGGAAGAGAGGTGATATAAATGAAAACTATCAACAAGGCCAGGATATTATCGATATCCATGTTATTGATAATGATATCATTATTGGGATTCACTGTCCCGGATGTCAGTTCTGAAGATGAGGGAAGCACCAGGGCGTACGATTCCCCATACTGCTCCTTCAACACATACAACCTGCATACGACCTATATAGGGGATCAGGCGTCCTTTTATGTAAGGATCTACAACAGCTACGATGGAAGCGAATACGAGGGCACGAGTTATGTTTCGGGACAGGGTTCCCTGCATGGCGCCAAGCTTTCCATCTACTATGACCTTGTCACCGATGTGGATGACAATCCGATCTCGGTCATAGAACCGACCGGAAACGGCCTGTCGGTCTACAACGGGGCCGGGGCTGCGGGTTATACCATCTCCTATTCTCAATACTATTATGGGAGCGAATCCGGAGATTACTTCCAGTTCTCCGCGAAGCTGATCGGCGCAAAAGCGGGCACATACAAGCTGCCCATGAAATTGAATGCCAAGATAATCAAGGATTACGATCCAGGGACGGATACGACCACGTGGGAGCCCATCACGGAGAACGGTTTCGTCTATTTCACGATAGCAAGCAACATGGGCGGCGTGGACCCGAAGGGCACCACCCTTCGCGGATATGAGGCGTATTCCTATCCGAACATCTACTCGGGAGCAAGGTATCTCTCCCTTATCCTTCCCAGCATCTGGGCGAACGATGGCCCTCTCACAAACTTCAAGGCGACGCTCATGCTCGAACAGCCGGATTTCTACGTACACACGCCGACCCTGAAGATAGATGAGCTCCGCTACACCCGATCCCTCACCTGGAAGATCAACGTGGCTCCGGACACCGAGCCCGGGGAGCACACGGGTACGATCACCTTCAAGTACGAGAAAGATGACGTGGAGATCATAGAGGGTGATTTCGATGCGGTGGTAACCGTCGCGGCAACGCCACTTCTGGTAGGAACGGATACGGAGGGGATGACCATACCCACGGTGGAGATAACACAGAAGAGCGGGAGCAAGGAGTTCTCCATGGCCTTCAGGAACGAGGGCAACGTTCCGATAATCTCGGCAACTTTGAGCCTGGACCTCGATTCCTCCAGGTTCATGAGACAGCAGGAGTTCTACTACGATGAGAACGACCAGGCCTCCAAGGTCTATCCACCGTTGGAGTTCACCGCAGAGGACATCCCCATAGGTGAGGGTTTCATTGCCACATTCCCCGAGATAGGGGTGTCGGAGATGCTGCCGCCCGGCGACTATCTCATCCCGATAGATTACAAGATCACGTATACCGATCCTTTCGACGATACCGGTGCCGGTATCAGGCTTTACTCATATCAGTGGGATGAGATCGGACAGGAGGATTACATGGATATCATGTGGTTCAAGAGCGATCCGCGCCCCACCGAGCTCCTCCAACCTCATATCATGGTCAGGGTATTCGACGATCAGGATGGGATGGATATCACGGCGGAATGTAGGAGCACACTCGGCTCCGGTGACAGGAACGTATACATGGAGATCGAGGTCACGAACAAGGAGCTGTATCCACTCTCGGATGCCAGTGTGACGGTGACATCCGAAAACCCCGACATATTGTCCACAGCGGGTTCGGATGGTGGTGCCGACCCACTCTACTCGGAATCCGGCGTCAACCTTGAGGGATCCTCGAATGGATATATCGGCACCTATTCAGCCGGAATGAGGGTCGATATCGCACCCATGACCCCAAGCGGCCCCCAGAAGGTCTACATGATCATCACCGGATACAACGACCACCTGGAGAAGGTGACCATCAACGTGACCGTCCCTGTCAATATCAAGGCCGATCCTGCGAGGATCGAGGTCGCATCGATCTCCACGACAGATGTCAAACCCGGGTCGGATTTCGTGCTCAAGGTTACCGTATACAACTCCGGGGATGTCACGATAGATGAGTTCGAACTGATGCTTTCATGCACGGACAACATGGTCAGTGTAGAGGTTCCGGTCCGATATGGAGTGTCACTGCCCCCTGGTGAGCAGGCCACCCTCACATTCGACTGCAGGGCCAATGACTGCATGGATTACGGGGAGAGCTGTCAGATGGATGTAATGGCGAGTTTCACGGATCGGGAGAACAACGTACAGGAGTTCTCAATGGGCGATTCCATCCCCATCAACGTGATGTCCGCCAGGGAGCCGCAGGACCAGAAGATCAATGCCGTGATCGAGAACGTCGGATTTTATCTCATGATGGCTTTGATCCTGTTTGCCCTGATCATCGGCCTCTGTGCAATACTATCGGTGTTCATCTTCGTAAAGGTGGGAAGAGGCACGTCGGGTGAAAAGAGAACGGAAGTTAGGAAGGAGAAGGCAGACACCACCAAGGAGACACCACACATCGAGGGGACAACGCTCGATGAGCTGGAAAAGGACCTCTCGATGGCCCCCTCCCCCGAGAGGATGGATCAAGGCAGCGTCGCACCTCCCCTGCCGGGCCCATCCACTCAAACCACCCCTGCCCAGGGGGCCGCCCCTAAACCGTCAGACGCTCCCGCCCTACCATTCCAACCCCTGGCAGTACAGGGCCAAGTTCAGACAACACAGCCTAAACCGACCGCTGCACCCGCAGCGGAGACGTCGGCGAATTCGACACCGAACGAACCATCAAAGATCGACGATCTGTTCTGATGATGCGTTCGATCCGGATCTGAGCAAACGGGTGGGCGGTGCGACCCTGAAGGACGGACCGCCCACCCCCAATATTCCAATCATATTGGACGCGATCTTCATGATAGATGGGATCATCAACAATATTGTGAAATATCTCACCAAAACCAATATAACACCTGTAGGTCTATCCTCGGATAATGAAGAGGAAACTGGCAATCGGAGTGATCGCATTAACGGCAGTATTGATCCTGGTCGCGGCATCGCTTATCGTCCGGTCGGGGGGAAAGGTCGGACCGGATGAGGAGGAGGAGATCCACATCGCCCAATGGACCTCTCTCCTGTGGTTCTGCGGCGACGGGAACCTGGGCGAGTGGAACATGATGCTGTGCAACCTCCATTTCCTCGAGATGGTACCGGACAGCGAGGATAGCAACATCCTGGTGATCCTGGACAAGGAGGGGACGGGGGACACGCGACTTCTCGAGGTACATGAGGGAGGGTCTATAGAGCTCAATCTCACCGATATCGACCCCCAGTGGACGGATAACGAGCTGAACACCGGAGGGGATGAAGAGCTCCTGAAGTTCCTGAAGTGGGGGGCCGACAATTACCCCGCATACAAATATAACGTTCACCTGGCCAACCACGGCGGGGGGTGGAGGGGGATGTGCTGGGACGAAAGCGAGAACGACCACCTCTCCCTTCCCGAGATAGGATCGGTCTGCGATGAGTTCAAAACCCATATCGGGGGGAACATCGACATCCTCTCCACCGAGGGATGTCTGGTGGGAATGGCCGAGTTCGCATACGAGCTCACATCCTCCTGCGACTACTTCGTCGGCGGCTCAACATACGGATGGGGGTCCGAGGCAGACCCCGAGAACGATCTCTGGGAGCCCGGGAACTGGCAGTATGACAAGTGCTGGACGAACCTCTTCGAAAACCCCGGGATGGACGGGCGGGAGTTCGCACTGGTCATGGGAGAGACGTTCGCAGATTACGGGCCCTGGAGGGCACCTCCGTTCATACCCAAGGAGAGCTATTCGGACGTATTCGCGGTGTACAACCTTTCGATGATGGAGGAGCTAACGGCCGCCGTCGACGACCTGGCCAGGGAGCTCCTCAACAAAGTGACCGGGATCGGACAGACGATCAACCAGGCCACCCTCATCAACATGGTGATCGGCCATCCGGAGACCCCGGATGACCTCCACACGGAATCCTTCTCCGGACAGATGGACTGGATAGGGTTATCCACATATACGAACTTCGACCTGTGGGACCTCTCCTACATGCTAACGAAATCGACGGCGGGGACGATGAGGTCAACGACCAACGCAAAGAGGGTGATGGAACTGGTGGATGAGACGATCATATTGCTCAGGAACACGGACGAATCCGGGGGCCACGCCGACGCCCACGGCATATCGATCTATCTGCCGTACCGCTCCTCGGAGTACAACAGCGACTACG
>CBDVER010000036.1:0-9263 GCA_965373055.1 uncultured Thermoplasmata archaeon | reverse complement strand
ACCACATCCAGGTGGAGTACCTTGATTCGGATTCGCTTCTCGGCGTGGGACACCTGGGAGGCATAGTGGTCAGGAACCCTCCGCCCCGGCCCCCTCCGGTGGAGGAAGAGGAGCCGGCGTGGTACGAGGAGAGCTCCAATATCATCAAGCTCTCCGCAGCGGCCCTCCTGATAGGCTCTATCGCAGGGATCCTGATAGCGGTATCCCTCAGGAGCTCCAAGCGGAGGAGGAGGCTCAAGGACGCGCGGTTCAAGAAGGAGGAGGAGAAGAGGCTTGGAACGGCCGGCGTCAAGAGCAGGCGGGAGATGGAGGCCCTCAGGAAGCAGTCTGGTGAGAGCCATGTGATACCGGCCCCAAGGCCCAGGCAGGGGCAGGCAGGTCCCGGAGGAGGGGTTGCATTGGGAGGTGTGGCGGCTTCCACGCAAAAGCCCATCCTCACCGAGTACGAGGTGCCCGAGGATGAGAGTGCGCCCCCTGAATATACCCTTCCCGACGGCTGAGCATTGTACAAATCCTGTTCCAATGTTTGATTAAATAGACAATGCCATCTTTTTCCTATCCGCAGTGTGAAAAAACGCGGAAAGGAGGAATAAAAGATGGCGAAGAAGAAAGCGAAGAGGTCCAGCATCCAGGTCCCCGCAGGGGCAGTATATGCGCTCCTTGCCGCGATAAGCCTCATCTGCTTCACGGTCCTGGCGGTCGTGATAGCCGACTATGACGGAGGAGATGAGACGGGTGATGTCCTCATGGACGTGCCCCAGACGAAGACGGCGCACCTTTTCATTGAAGATGTGTTCTTCAAGGGCCTTGAAGGCGCCCCGATGAGGGTGGAGATGACAATATATCTGACCAACGATGGGACCGAGACCGCCAGGGACGTGATGGTGGATGCCTGGCCGATAATGGCGGAGAGCAATATCGCCAAGAGCGACACGACGGTGAGCGTGTCGGATATCGAGGTGAACCACACGGCATCACCTGAACTGGTGCTCTACCTGGAGCCGGACACCGTCCACAATGTGGAGATCATAATCTTCGAGGATGGGATGATCGTGCTTCGGGGACGGTCCACCGTCTCCACATCCGGTTCAGGGGTGTCCGAGTACCTCTCCGTGGAGGTCCGCGGGACCTCCGACGACCGGGATTACGACGGGATCGCGGACGACTGGGAGGAGTACTACGGCCTGGACCCGAACGATCCGAGCGATGCAAATAAGGACCCCGATCATGACGGGTTGACCAACCTTGAGGAGTACAGGCTGATGACGGACCCTGTGGACATGCATATGGGCGGGTCAGGTGATACCTCATCTAATGATCAAGAGCCACCCTTTTTAGGAGCGGTAACCGAGAGTGATGACGGCACTGCAATTGTGGGCGTGAGCCTTTTTCTGCTGCTCATCGTGGGAATTCTGGCGATCCTTATTGGGTCGGCAGTGTATTCCTACAGGAAGAGAGAGCAGAAGAGCGTTTTAAATTCCAGTGAGCCCATAAAGGACACAAGCGGTTCCTCGGACCAGTCGGCCCCCTTCCTGGATTACGAGGCCAGGAAGGGCGGTGAGGAGTGAATATGAAATACGACGAGAGGGAGGGAAATAACCTGCGAAAGCTGCTGCTATTATCATTTGCAGCCCTCCTTCTCCTATCTTTCAATTCGATCATAAGCGGCCAGGAGGCGGGGGACCTCGACGGGGACGGCCTACCCGATGGTTGGGAGGCTGATCACGGGCTGGACGTCAATAACTCGGCGGATGCTGGGGAGGACCCGGACGGGGACGGCCTGAACAACACCGCAGAGTATCTGAACGGAACCGATCCGAACGATCCCGATACCGACGGGGACATGATGAACGACGGGTGGGAGGTGGAGAACGGTCTGGACCCCTTGTACGACGATGCCGGGGAGGACCCCGACGACGACGGTTACACCAATCTTCAGGAGTACCTTGGGAAGGATGGAGAGGCTCCGATCGATATAGATGACGACTCATCCGATCCCAAAGATAGCGACTCATTTCCCTGGTGGTGGGATGATGAGCCTCCCTTGGTATCGAGTGGTGAGGATGCTGGTACAAGCACCGCTCTTTGCGGCCTGTTCATGCTCATCATCGTCGGCGTTGTCGTCTTCATACTGATAATTGGCTTCTATTCCAAGCTGAAGAAGGATAAGATGCTGGACCACGAGACCAGGCAGAAGATCGTGGAACACCTCAGGGAGAACCCCGGGGCGCACTATTCCGCTATGCTCAAGGACCTCGACCTGGCGCACGGCGTCCTGACCCACCATCTCAACATGCTCGAGACGACGGAGATAATATTCTCCAAGCAGGACCAGCAGTATCGGCGGTTCTACCTTGACGGCATGAGCAGGGACGGCCCCCTTGTTATGGGCCAGAAGAAGGAGGTGCTCAACGCTGTACGAAGAAACCCGGGCTCCACCCAGGCGAATATCGCCAGAGCCCTGGACATCAGCCGGATGATGGCCAGCTATCACGTCAGATCGCTTCAGGACCTGGGGCTTGTGGAGAGGAGGAAGCATGGAAGGGAGAACCTGATATTCCCGGTGTCCCAGATGGATGACACTGCTATGGGGGACGGGGGGATGGGCATGGACCTCGTGGCGCCCTCTCAAGGGGCGAAACCAAAGGGCGAGGCGTAGTAGCTCCAACATAACTAGTGCGAAAGTACGGGGAGTAGATTATTAAAGGAGAAGTTTTTAGGGGGCCCTCAATGCTCTCATTCATCTACCTTCTCCTGCTGCTCATCGCAGCCCTGTTCTTCGGGAAGGTCGCTGACAAACTTGGACAGCCCACCATCGTAGGCAATATATTCGGAGGGCTTGTATTCGGACCGTTATTCCTTATGCTGCTCAAGGCGTTCAATCTCGCAGAGCTGGACGTCGTCGTGGGCGATCTACAGCCATCTGCGGTGGAGGGGGACCTTTCCCTCCTGATGGATTTCGCCATAGTGATGCTGATGTTCTCATCCGGGCTGGAGACCAGGATAAAGGATTTCATAGCCTCCTTCAGGACCGGGATCTTCACCGCCTCGCTGGGAGTGGCCCTCCCGTTCACCCTGGGCTTTGTCGGGACATATCTCTATCTTGGGGACATCATGATATCGCTCTATGTGGGAGGGGCCCTGTCAATAACCGCCGTTGCGTTGAGCATCTCCACCCTGATACAGATGGATGCGATCCAGACCCGCTTCGGCATGACGATCATAAACGCGGCTATCGTGGACGACATCATAGGGATCGTGATCCTCTCGGTCCTTCTCTCCATGTCCGCCTCCCACCACCTTCCGTCGGCCCCGTCAATCGCGACATCCCTAGGCCTTGCGGTCCTCTTCGTCATAGTGGTGCTCTTCCTGACCCCGAAGGTGCTCAAGGTCCTGTATGCCTCCACAAGGGACCTCCGCCCTTCCGAGAGTGTGGGTTTCACCATACTTATCGCAGGCCTGTTTGGGGTGATCGCCCACCTGATGGGGCTCCACCTGATGATAGGCGCCTTCCTTGGTGGGATGGCCGTCCGGGAGTCCCTCAACAGCAGGACACGGGCCGCACTCGAGAAGTGGTCCTTCGGCTTCTTCGCCCCGATCTTCTTCGCCTGGGTCGGTTTCTCCGTGACGTTCTCGGGGGCGGCGCTATCTCTTTTCGTGCCCCTGCTCATAGGCCTCGGCCTCGTGGGCAAGGTGGTAGGGTCTGGACTGGGGGCCAAGATCTCTGGATTATCATGGGCTGAATCGCTCCTTGTGGGCGTGGGGATGAACGGCAGGGCGGCCGTGGACCTCATACTGGCGTCCGTGGCACTTGGCGCGGGGATCATAGGTAGGGATATCTATTCCGCCATCGTGTTGAATGCGGTGATCATGGCCATGCTGACGCCGATCGCGCTGAAGAAGCTGAGCTCCACCTTCTTCGAACGTGGATGGATCCAGAGGAACGGGGCATATCTATAGGGATCCTGATACGGTTAATTATATACGGATTGAGCGGGCTTCTGCCTCCCGATGTACTCCGTGGTCTACCTTCTTCTTCTGCTGATCGCAGCGATATTCTTCGGCAAGATCGCCGACAGGTTCAAGCAGCCTACCATAGTTGGTAACATCATCGGTGGGATCGTGTTCGGCCCCGTTCTGGTGGCCCTTTTCAATGCTAGTGGGATATCCATTCTTGGAGAGACGGCCGTCAACCTCCATCCGGAGAAGGTGGAGGAGGAGATCGCGTTCCTGATGGAGCTCTCCATTATCATGCTGATGTTCGCATCGGGGCTTGAGACGAGGATCAAGGACTTCATCGCCTCCTTCAATACTGGAATAATTACAGCAGGCATGGGCGTCATCGTCCCTTTCAGCCTTGGATTCGTGGCAGCATATCTATTTTTCGACAGCATCGTGATCGCGCTCTATATCGGGGCCGCGCTTTCGATCACAGCTGTGGCCCTATCCGTTACCACGCTCATTCAGATGGACGCGATCCAGACCCGGTTCGGCATGACGATCATAAACGCCGCCATAGTGGACGACATCATAGGCATAATCCTTCTATCCATAATACTCTCGATATCCAGGACCGGTGAGCTGCCCGGCATCCTTGATGTCGGTGGTACGGTCCTTCTGGCGGTGATGTTCGTCGCCGTCGCACTGTTTCTGATGCCGAGGATACTCAAGAAGATGTGGTCCTATTTCAAGGAGGCAAATGTAACGGAGAAGATACCCCTGACCGTGTTGATGGCGGCCCTGTTCGCCGTTATAGCTCACGTCATGGGGCTCCACCTGATGATCGGGGCGTTCCTTGGAGGTATGGCGATAAGGGGCTCACTATCGAAGAGGACCAAGGAGTCCATAGAGAGGTGGTCATTCGGATTTTTCGGCCCTCTGTTCTTCGCCTGGGTCGGTTTCTCCATCACCTTTTCGGGTGCGGTGGTCTCGGTGTTCATGCCCATCATACTTATCCTGGCCTTTGTCGGCAAGCTCTTCGGGTCGGGGCTGGGGGCGAAGATATCCGGATTGAGCTGGCCCGAATCGACCCTTGTTGGGGTGGGGATGAACGGCAAGGCGGCGGTGGAGCTGATACTTGCGGCGGTGGCGTTGAAAGCGGGTATCATCGATCGTGACCTCTACTCCGCAGTGGTCTTGATGGCCGCCATCCTGGCGCTGACGACCCCGGTGCTCCTCAAGACGTTACATCGAAAATTCATCAGCAAGGGGTGGATAGGGGACGGATAAAATTGAGGAAGCCAGTAACTGATCCCCGTATTTTTTCAATTATTTACACCTATTATCACAAATATGAAATATCATACTAGTGAATACCTTCATGGTGATGAGTATGACAGGTTTGGGAAAAGTACGGGTCATCTACCTTGGAGAGAACAGCGAGAAGAAGAGCGTTATCGGCCATGGTGAGGACAAAGGACAGTACATTGAGGTGACGCTCAACCCATCGAAGAGGAGGACCAAGTTCAACACGGTTCTGATCCCGTGGGCAAGGGTGGTCAAGGTCACTGTCTTTTGAATGCTTCTATACTTTTCAGATAGTTAAAACTCAATAGGAGTGGATCATGAGATCTATCCTGAGGACAATATTACATGCATTGATGCTCCAGGTACGGGTCCTGGGGGTTTTATGGGCCCAGGGTCTGATATGGGAAACTACTGGGAACTACACGTAACGATCTATTCCTATGGTGTGAATATTACAAAAGTTTGATATGCTTCCAGGACATTGAATGAAATGGATATGACCTAACAGAAACGGTCCCTACGGGTCGCGTCCCAGTGGACATTCGGAAAAGAAGAAGGGATGAGATGAAAGTGACTTCTTTTTCTCATGTGAACATGAACAGCTCTGCGAACATTTCCGATAAACGCGCTAACCGGAAATGTGATCGTTTCAATTAATGCTCTAATATTATCTTGTGGTCTTTCGCAGTGAAGAATATCTCATCACCATCATGAATATTGACCATATCGACAATTTCCTTTGGGAGTCGTACTGCAAGACTCCCTCCAACCTTGAAGACTTTTCTCTTGAAAAGGGAACGAAGATCTTCGTAATCCTTCTCATCCACCCATGCATCCTCACAGTTTGGACATACTTCCAAATCTGCGTAGATACCTGGAGAGAGCACTCTTTTCTCCTTTTTTAAAAGGGCTCCACATTCTGGGCATTTGGACATATTATTTGCCTCCTTCAACGGTAATGATCCATATGGTTTCATCCTGGACTTTGAATATTATCCGAATGAATTTATTTCCAACTTTTCTCTCGATAATTCCGATATCTCCATCCTTCTTTGGTTTCTTTACATATTTTGCAGTCTTGAACAGATGATGAAGTTCGTCTATGCTCATATCGAATCTCTCGATCAACCTCAAGGCTGCATGTTTTTTCATTTTGATTGGTAGTGTATGGATTTCCACCGTATCACATATACAATATAGATACATTGTATATATCTATCTTTCGGATATTACAGAGATTAATTTTCCACCTCCCCCCAAAAGAGAAAATATTTTTCGCTGTGATTAGTCAAACAAGTCGGAAACAAGTGGAGCATTTATTGATGTGTGACAAATATTTGATATGGTTCACTTGTTCATCTGTTCATAAGCTTCCAGGACCTGATACCACTTCATCACCTTCTTGAACTGTAGGATGATGGATTTCATCGTGAGCTCTCCCACGATCCTGCCCGCCTTCACGACAGGGAGCCTCTTGAGGTGGTGTCTCTTCATCTTCTGGAGGGCCTTTCCCATGGTATCATCGGGTTTGGCCGTGACCAGGTCCGTTGTCATCATGTCCTCGGCGGTCTCTATTCCCCCGAAGATCAGGGAACGCAGGGTAGACGTGCTTATGGTGAACTTGTACGGACTCAGCTTTCTTGGCGCAATGATCTCCACCATGTCCCTCTCGGTGATGAGGCCAAGAAGCCTGTTGTTCTTCATGTTCCTGACAACCCAGATGTGCTTCCTGGAACCCAGCAGGGAGATGATATCCTCTATTGGAGTACTGGGAGTGACCATGCACATGTCCCACAACTTCGACTCCATGACCGTCCCCACGTCGATCTGATGGAACTGTTTCAGTATCTTCGATATATTCGTCTTCTTGGGGGGGTCATCCTTTTTTGGAACATCAATGGAGGATCTTTTCTTCACCTGAGATCACTTTCCTATCAATGTCAGTAAACGGTAACTTGGAGATAAATCCTTCTCCCGTATTCAACAATTCCCGAAAAATAGATAGTTGAGTTCCTCTTATCCGAACTGAATACAGGGGTGGCGGGTAGGGATTGACGATACAGGAGTGATAATATGGTAAAAGATCCGACTGCTTTCCTCAAGGAGGAATACGACGATATCTGTGCGAAAGGGTTCAACTGGAAGCTTCGCGAGCTCCAGGGCCCCTCGTCACCCAGGTGCACTGTGGATGGAAAGAGGCTCATCATGCTCTGTTCCAACAACTACCTCAGCCTTTCAAACCACCCCAGGTTGATCAAGGCGGCCCAGGAATGGGCGGGGAAGAACGGGGCCGGGTCAGGCTCTGTAAGGGCTATCGCGGGCTCCATGGACATCCATTTCATGGTTGAAAAAGAGCTTGCGAAGTTCAAGAACAGGGAGGCAGCCCTGGTATACCAGACCGGATTCGCCACAAACGCCGGATTGATACCCCAGCTCGCCCCCTCAAAAGAGGACCTGATCATATCCGACGCGCTGAACCACGGTTCGATCATAGACGGCGTCAGGCTCTCCAAGGCGGAGAGGGGCGTCTACAAGCACAATGACATGGGCGAGCTGGAGGACCTGCTTCGAAAGAACCAGGAGAAGAGGCGCGTTCTGGTGATCACCGACGGCGTCTTCTCCATGGACGGGGACATATCTCCACTGGACAAGGTCGTCAAGCTCTGCAAGGAGTACGGTGCGATGTCGTATGTGGACGATGCGCACGGCGAGGGCGTCCTCGGCGAGAAGGGGGCCGGCATCGGCGTACACTTCGGCGTCAACGAGGACCTGGACGTGGAGATGGGTACCTTCTCCAAGGCGTTCGGCGTTGTCGGCGGAATAGCTGCGGGGTCACAGGACCTCTACAACTTCGCATTCAACAAATCAAGGACCTGGCTCCTATCCGGCTCGCACCCACCTGCGGTGGCGGGAGCACAGCTGGAGGCGATAAAGGTGCTCCAGGAGGAGCCGCAGCACTGGGAGACCCTCTGGGAGAACACAAAATACTTCAAGAAGGAGATCCAGAGCCTGGGCTTCGACACGGGCAACACGGAGACCCCGATCATACCTGTGATGTGCGGCGAGTCCCACCAGGCCAAGAAGCTCTCCGACGAGCTGTACAACCTGGGCGTCTTCGCCCTCCCCATCGTGTTCCCGATGGTGGCAAGGGACAAGGCGAGGGTCCGCGTTCAGGTCAACGCAGGGTTGACCAGGGAGGACCTCGACGAGGCCCTGCAGGCATTTGAAAAAGGCGGCAAGATCGCCAAGATCATCTGAAGCTGACCGAAAGATATCAGGGGGCTCCTTTCAATACAAAGGAGCCCCAATTTTTTTTTAAATTTCAACCAGAAGTGTGTCCGCCCACGGGCCACCCGACGCCGGTCCTTTTAGAATATCGTACGAGCTCCTCGATCCTGCGGAGTCCGTCCGGATGTGTGGAGAGAGTCCTGGATATCAGGCGCGACCTCTTCATCCCGGCTATATCGCCCATCTCCATCCTGATCGCCTCTTCTACATCCTCCGGATCGACGCTCTTCTCCCTGGTACTGAGCTTGATGATGCACCTGATCGCAGACCTGATGTCCCCCGTCGCATGGAGGCCCGCCCTGTCCGCGGAGAACTCCATGGACCTGCTTAACCTTCCCCGCAGGAAGAGCATCCTGAAGATGAACATGGGGGGGTAGAGAAGGAGTGGGACCCTGACCATGCTCGATTCGAACAGGGTGCGGATCGGGGCGTGCCTCATCTTGATGTGCCCCATCTCGTGGCCGATAACGAACATTACCTCCTCCTCATCCATCAGGTCGATCATGCCCTTCTGCAGGACGATGATGGGGGAGAGGATGCCCCTTGAGTAGGCGTTCACGCCCTTCGAATCGTTCAGATAGACCCTGGGCCTCTTCATCTCCAGCTCCCTGGACGACCCATCGCACATATGATCTATCTTCGGGTGGTTCGTCGGCGTTACCTTCGCCTTGAGCGGCATGGCCTTGTTCGCGATATACGTGAAGATGATCGTGATCATCAGGCTCATG
>CBDVER010000035.1:0-9273 GCA_965373055.1 uncultured Thermoplasmata archaeon | reverse complement strand
TTGAGACCCACACGTTCGCGTGTCTCTTCGGCTGGGTAATGGAGAGGTCGACCCAGGATACTGCAAGCGTTCCGTCCTCTCCCAATGCGATGGTAGGAGGCGAGTGCCAGGCGTTGATGGACGTGTTGACCTTGATCCTGTCTCCGAAGCTGACACCGTTGTTATCGGAGCCCATGTACATCGCACATGCCCTGTCCTGGAGGTTGCCCCGGTCGTAGCCGGTGGGATCCTCGAAGTTCTGGTTGTTGTTATCGTTCGGGTCCGTGGAGAAGTCCCACCAGATGATGTGCACCCCATTGTCGTCGGCGACTATCTCCGCGAAATAGCTGTCCACGGAGTATTTCTCCGATATTCTCACCGGGGAATCAAAGGAGAGTGAACCTCCCAGTGAGGTGGTGGAGGCCTTGGTGAACCAACACAGCTGCCTCCAGTCCGGGTCAGCGTTCCATACGACATATACATTGTCGCTGTCCGCGGCTACGGATGGCCATTTCTGAGTCATCATCTTGGAGGGATCATCCTGCTCATAGACCTTCTGTGGGGTTGACCATATCGATCCGCCGTTGGTGGAATAACTGATATAGATCCTCTCATTGGTGTCGGATTTTTTATTCTCCTTCCAGACCACGAATATGTTGCCGTTGGGGTCATAACACACCTCCGGGAACTGGAGGGTGGTGCTGGGATAATCGCTGAGCGTCTTGGGAGTGACCGTGTAATGGATAAAGCTATCTCCACCGTTGGTGGAGACGGAGCAAGCGATAAGGGTCTCGGAGGGGACGCCGGCAGTATCTCGGTTGGTGTTATCCGTGTAAACGATCGCAATATTATTGTCGTGGATCGCAATGGAGGGTGCCCTCTGTTTATTTGATGATGGATGAGGAGGAAGCTCGACCTTGAAATCAATAGGTGCGCCGAAGCTCTCGCCACCATTTGATGATTTCTTGAATCGGATCGAGGGTTCGTTGTTCGTGAATTCGTCCTCGTAAGCGACGTATACCTTCGAGGAAGCGCCTTCCCCCGTTGCGGCCATATCAAAACTGTTCTGTCTCGTGTTATCGGAGACCACGGGTACATTCGATCTGAAAATCAATCCATCGTTGACGGTCATGATCGGAAGTAGTCCGATCAGCAATAACATCACCAATGTCAAATAGGCCCTGGTCCTGCGGGTGTGATCACTCCATTTCATATTTCCATCCCCTGGATGTGGAATACTATCCATTATATGGCACACACACCTTAATAATATTACCCCACCTCACCGATAACCGCCCTGTAGGTGTGCTGATAGAGGGGTGAGTGAAGGTTAACGATATAAAGATTATCCAGGTGGACGAGATATCCTCCCAGGATCGTTCCCACTCTAGCACTATACATAAGGGTTATATAGGGCAACCTGTTTGTCCGGTTCGCTTCAATGGAGGACCTAACATGGTCGATTTTGAGACGGTGGACTTCAAGAACATCCCATTTGGGAGGAATAACTTCATAGAGATCGCCAGAAAGAAGGCTATCCTGGAGAACGGTGGAGCAAATGAGTTCATATCCATATCACGTGGATATTTCCAGGCTGATGACACAAAGAGGTACAAGAACTCCGTGACCGTTCCTCTCGACGAGGATATCAGGAAACAGATATCCGAACAGCTAATGAACATCTGAACGTGACCGACCGAACCCGCTTTATGGGTGAGGTGGTATCGTTCATTTCCCTTGAGGTGATGGCATGGTAGAATTTAAGGCTGTAATTGCAGACACGAAGAATGGAAAGGCGTACAACACTGTTGTAACGGGACAGCATGCAAACCGGTTATTGGGAATGTCTATTGGCGACGAGTTCGATGGCCTTTTCGTCTCGCTGCCAGGTTACAAGCTGATGATAACAGGTGGGTCGGACAAGGACGGTTTTCCAATGAGGAGAGACCTCCCTGGACAGGTGAGAAAAAGGATCATGCTCTCGGGAGGAACCGGTTTCCATCCGGTGACCGATGGTCAGAGAAGGCGCAAGTACGTAAGGGGAAACAAGGTCTCTGCCGATATCGTGCAATTGAACATCAAGGTAACTTCCTATGGGCCCAGGCCCATAGAAGAACAGCTGAAACAAGAGGAAGCAAAATGAAGGTCAGATCCCAACCCGAGGTGAATATCGGCCTAGTCGGCCATGTGGACCATGGCAAGACCACCCTGACCGAAGCGCTTTCCGGCGTTTGGACGGACACACACTCGGAGGAGATCAAGAGAGGGATCACGATCAAGCTCGGATACGCGGATTCCGAGTTCTACAGATGTTTGAAATGCGGTGATCCAAAGGGGTACTGCACCAAGGCCAAATGCCCTATTTGCGGTGGGAAGACGGAGTACATCAGGGCAGTATCATTTGTCGATGCTCCAGGTCACGAGACCCTTATGGCCACCATGCTCTCCGGTGGCGCTATAATGAACGGGGCCCTCCTGTTGATAGCAGCGAACGAGAAGTGCCCCCAACCGCAGACCAGGGAGCATCTGATGGCCCTGGATTTTATCGGTGTCAAGAACGTGGTGATCGTTCAGACGAAGATAGATCTCGTAACGAGGGAAAAGGCGGTGGAGAGCCAGAAGAATATCAGGGAGTTCGTGAAGGGAACAGTGGCCGAGAACGCCCCGATCGTACCTGTATCCGCGCATTTCAACGCAAATCTGGATGTTCTCATCAAGACCATAGACGAGGAGATCCCCACACAAAAACATCTGCTTGAGGTTGACCTGAGGATGTTTATCGCAAGATCATTCGACGTCAATAAACCCGGGACGGTCTACAAGGAGCTCAAAGGTGGAGTGCTTGGAGGAAGCCTCATAACCGGGAAGGTTTCGGTGGGGGAGGAGGTTGAGATAAGGCCCGGGATAAAGGTGGAGGAGAAGGGTTCGTCCATCATTACATTCAGGCCCTTGATCACGAAGGTCACCTCGCTTATATCCGGGGGCAAGTCGCGAAAGAGCCTTCATCCCGGGGGACTGAGCGCTTTGGGAACCGATCTGGACCCACATCTTACCAAGTCCGACTCCCTGATAGGGTCCGTTCTTGGTAAACCGGGTACACTGCCTCCGATAATCGAGAAGCTGAAGGTGGAGACCCACCTCATGGACCTCCTGGTAGGGCTGAAGGATGAGATCAAGGTCGATTGCATAAGGACAAATGAGGTTCTTATGTTGAACATAGGTACCGCCACAACAGTGGGGATCGTAACATCCGCACATGGAAATATCGCGGAGATGAACCTGAGGATGACGGTATGTGCTGAGGAGGGCCAGAGGGTTGCCATCAGCAGAAGGGTGGGAAATAAGTTCAGGCTTATCGGCTATGGGATAATGATATGATGACAAGGTGGCCTTTTTGACACTGGATGATGGTGCCCATGGCATTCCAAAGGGCGCACAACCCCCCAGGTCCTTTTCGAGTAAGACGATAATTCTTGATACAAATGCCCTGCTCTCCCCGTTCCAGTTCGCATTCAACCTGGATCAAGAGCTCAAGAGGGCGGCCATGGAATATCATCCCGCGGTCCCCACATGTGTCATCCGTGAGCTGGAGAGGTTGATCAAGGGTGGGGATTGGAAGGCGAAAGCTGCAAGAAAGCTTGCAGATAACTACGATCATGTGGAGGTGAAGGGAATAGGCGACGGCCCGATCTTCAATCTCGCGATCAACAAGGGGTGGGCCGTGATGACCTTTGATAAGAGGCTCAGGTCCAAACTGTTGTCCCGGGGGATCCCGGTGCTTACCATGAAAGGAAAGGACTACCTCAGCTTCATTATCCCTTAGGGTTCTCCGGTATCATCCACCCCATTTGTCCAGGGCCTGTATGAATTTTCACCTGGCCTGTTCGGGGCGGGTGAGAATGCTGGGTCCCCATAGACCACGAACATTGCAACCTCCTTCCAGTGAGCACCAAGAAGGCCCCCCTGCCAGTCAGGGTCATCTTGGTCCTGAATGAGTGGGCTTACGGGCCTTCCCCTGATCGGGTTATGGATATATCGGTTCTCCGCCCATCTGAGAGCTTCCCCTGCAGTCCCGTATTCTCCCTCTTTATCAAGGATCGCATCCCAGAAGAACGCGAACCATGCATCGTTCAGGTCCCATTCATAATTGTTATCATCCCAGTTGTTGTTGATGATCCCTGGTAGCCATTCCTCTGTGGCGGAGGTGGTGTCCTGCGCAATATTGGAGAAGCTGACCTCAGTTGCTCCGCCTGCAATAACAGCCCCTCCGTACAGGTAGTTCAAGGCGAAGGTCCTCTCCACCTCGATAGGTTCGGCGGGCTTCCACCAACCGGCCCCATGTATCTTCGAATTCATGCATGCAACCCAGAAACCAACCTGGGGAGGAAGCAGAAGCTGTGCCACCTCCTCTCCCCTCAGGACACCATTTTCGTTTCTGTTGATCGCATATGGGACCATGTAAAGGGAGCCATAGTCGGAACCATGTCCCCTGTAAGCTATGAAACCCGATGCTTCCATTGCCTTGTTCATGTCCTCGGGAGCCCTGGGTTCCACGCCGTCTCCAATGAGTATGTCCCTTCCGAAACCAGACGGTCCGATGTAGTCGTAGGTCATGCCCTCATCCGCAGCATCCCTGCACCAGAAACGAGCTGGAGTGACCTGCCCCCTCTTGTATGTGATATCGTAACCCGAAAATGAGGTGCCGTGCTGTCTCCAATCCACGTTCTCGGTCCCCGCTGTGTAATCGATCGTTACGGTCTGTTCGAAACGGTCGTACATGAACGTTCTGACTATCAGGTTGGTCATACCCTGCAGGTTCAGGTTGACCAATCTTCCCACCGCGCAGTCCATGTAATAGGGGTCCTCCCCCATGAAGCCGTAGACCACATCGGAGCTGACCAGAAGATCCCCCTCTACGTTCTCCGGGTCCTCGTTCGTCTCATCAGGGAGCTGGAACTGTGGGACTGCAGAGGCCGATCCGACCAGGGCGATATTCTTAGGTAAACCATACATTCCTGTTACCTTCTTGAGCTCCTGATAGTATCCGATCGCCCTCTGGTTCAACTCGGTGTCCATGTAGCCTATCTCATCGTGGGAAGCGGTGTATTGTGTGAGCACATAAGCATCCCTGTATGCTGCAAGTTCACCACCAATTGCCGAAAGTGCTGGAACGTGGAATTGGTCGTCAAATGTGTCGTATCCGTCACAGTAATGGAGGGTTTCGGCGCTGAGGTCAAGTGGGTTGATGACAATTACATATTCGAAGGGCACGCCAAGGGCCTGAAGGTCCATCCATGCTTCCTCCTGGCCGCTGTAGGTCTCGGGCCCTTTCACCATTACCTTGCCTGTTTTCTTTGCTATCGACGAAGCCCAGAGGGCCTCCTCGAACGTGGAGACGGAGATGATGCCGTTGAAACCCATGAACCTGCCCAGCGATCCCGGCCCCATGTCATATTTTCCGAAGATATCCACCTGCCCCTCCACCTTGAGGTTTGCCTCTGGATCGTTCATGAAAAGAAGGTAGCCTCTATTCAACAGGTCAGCTTTTTCGATAGTGTCCATCTGATGTGCGTCCAGTCCCCCATCCTCTTCAAGGATGAACATTGGATGATAGGTTCCATCCTCCTCGACCGCCAGGCTTGAGAGCATCGCCGTGAACATCATGGTGTCGTTATCGAACGGGGCTTCCATTATTATCCCGTAATCCTGTGGAAGTTCCTCTGTAGGATCATATCTCACCCCTTCATCCTCCTCCTCGCCCCTGAGCAGGAAAAAGAGGCCTCCGGAGAGCAGTATGAACAGGACCGCCGAAATTATTATGATCTTGGTCCGGCCCATCCTTTCTAAGATCTTATTATCCATGGTCGGGAATATATCCTCTGTGTCTTAAGGCTTTACGGTTATTTAATACTCGATCTTCAGAAAATCCGGTTGAAGCCACTCCAGATCGTGCCACTCTTGATGGTGTCCCTATTTTGATAGAACCTAGTAAGGATTAAGTATGAGTGAATTCGTATTATGAAAGCTGACCAGGCGAAAACACGATGGATCAGGGGTAGGAAAAATGTTGGATAACGAGCGTAAGCTTCAGCTGGAGATATCCAAGTTGAAAAAGGAGCTATGGCTTCGCTCCAACCTGGCGCACGTTGTGTCCACCTATACCCAGCCGGATGAACTGCTTCCCAACATGATCAGGTTCCTGACAGATGGGTTCGGAGCCGCAGGTGGGGCCATTTATTTCATGGAGAAGGAGAGCGATCTGATAACGGTCAGGGCGACCTATGGACTGGACCCATCATACGCCCTGAGCTATCATTCCATAGATCTTGGCTCCCATGTTACCGGAATGGTCGCCGAGACCGGGGAGGGGATGCTTGTAAAGGATTCCTCGATGGACCTGAGGTCCACCCAGCAGGTTGTTTCAATGCTGAAATATCGGTCTGCAATGGTGATCCCCGTCACCTCCGGTGGAGAGGTTGTGGGCATTATCGCACTGATAAGCGAGAAACCCAATTTTTTCACGGAGTCGGACCTCAAGCTTCTGGAATTCATGGGCGGTCACATCTCCCTTTCGATAATAAACTCTCTGCTCAACAAGGAGATCGCCCAGGAAAAGAAAATGATAGAGGATATACTGGAGAGGGTTGATGAGGGCATATTCGAGGCTGTTGTCAAGGTCCCGAGGGGTCGGGAAAAAAGGATAGATGAACTCGTCTCGGGCTTTCTTAGATCCTGTCGTTTCACGTTAATGAATTCAAGTTTCCTCCAGCAGTGTGGAAAGGATGTAACTACCGGCCAGCTCATCAGGAAAGGTTTCGACCCAGGCACACTTGATCTCCTGCTTCCCGAGCTGTTGGAAAAGGGTGAGCCCACGTTGATGGAGAGGAATATGATCGACGGTAAGGAGAGGGTTTACGAGGTTTCGGTCGTAAGGATGGATGAGGATGAGGGGATCAAAGGGATAAAGGGGATAAGGAGAGATATTACCAAGAGGGTAAAGGCCGAGTGGGCGCTCCATGAATCCAAGGACCAAACGGAGCTCTATCTTGACATCCTGTCACATGACATCTCCAATATCAATACGGTGTCGATAGGCTTTCTGGAGCTCCTCTTTGAGAGGCCGGACCTTACCCCGATGTCCAGATCCTACGTGACGAGCAGTCTGGATGCTATCAGAAAATCCTCGCAGCTGGTGGGAAAGGTCAGAACATTCTCCAAGATCCAGAAGGGGCCCAAGGACCTGGAGGCCGTAGATATCAGGGACTCATTCCATCGGATGGCGGAGATGGTGAAGAAGGAGCATCCGGATAAAAAGGTCCAGATCAAAGCCAGGCTTGGAAAGAGTCCAATAATGGTGAAATCGGATGAATTGGTGGACGAGATGTTCTACCATGTATTGAAGAATGCCGTCGTCCACAACCCCAGGGAGACCGTTCTTGTGGAGGTACTCGTCAGGAGATGTTCAAGAAATGGACTTGATGGCTACTCCATTGGCATCAACGACAGGGGGGAGGGCATTCCGGACGAGATGAAGAAGAATATATTCGATCGTTTCTATCATACTCAATCCATTGCTCCTGACAACTGTCTCGGCCTCTCGATCGTCAAGGGGATCGTGGAGAGGTTCGGTGGGGAGGCCTGGGTCGAGGACCGTATGAAGGGCGATCACTCCCAGGGAGCGAGCTTCAAGATATTCCTGCCGAAAGCATGAGGCCTTTCATCTGCCTGGTTTACCTGTGAAGTGCGATCATTTTGGACCTCTTCTCTTTTTCCACCTTATGTAAGCATTATCGATGGCCACTATCAGGGGAGGAAGTACCACTATGGTGCTGAGAAGGCAAAGTGCGACATCGATCACTATGACCATTCCAAAGTTCCTTATGAATGGATATGAGGATAACAGCAAAGCTGCAAAACCACCCATTGTTGTTAACCCGGATGAGAATATGGCCAGGCCAATTTTTTTGGAGGCGATCTCGATGGCGGATGAAGGTTCCTCACCAAGCTTTCGTTCCTCATAATATCTTTCCATCAGAAGGATGGTGTATTCAGCTCCCAGGCCCAGTATCAGGGCACCAAGGCCGATGGTAAGAGGGTTAAGAGGGATCCCGAGTAAATACATCAACCCAAGGGACCACCCGATGACCAATATTATCGGCACAAGCGGGATCACCGCCTTGATCGGTTTCCGATACAGGACCAGGAGGCCCACGAATATAAGGATAACCCCAATGGCAGTCAGAAGATCCCTGTCCTTGATCATTCCTGTCATAACCTCATCCTCAAGCACAGGCTGTCCGGTCAGGAATGCATCAACGCCCTCCGGTCGATCTTCCAATATACTCTGGATGTCTCCAATTATATTCGACCTCTTCTCCGCATCGGATTCATTGAGCGTAAGGCGAATAAGCATGATCGATCGATCTTCGTTGATCAGGTTCGATCGCATGTTCATGGGGATATTTGAGACCATCATCATGGTAATGTTTGGATCTTGTGGGATGGTTCCATTCGAATAAAGGGAGACGAAATTCGATACGCTGTTCGCTTTTGTAATGGCGGACCAATTTGTCTCTATCTCCTGGCCGATATTCTGAGCCCATCGTAATATGGTCGGGTCGGTCACGTCAGTGGCCTGAACCACCACGATCAGCTCATCGGTTCCGCCGATCAGGGATCTTAGGTCCTCGAGCTCCTCAAGGGCTTCAAGATCCTGCGGAACAAGCTCCTCCTGGCTCACGATCACCTCAACATACATGCCGCCGACCATGCCCATGACAGCGAGTAAGAACGCAATGGAGATTATCGGTATCGGGTGTTTTGATGTGACAGTTGTGATCTTAACGATCCCCTTCTCTATCAGGCTGTCCCCGGCCTGTTTTCTCCTCTCCTGTCTCTTTTTACCTTTAACGGAGTTTACCTTCTTGTGGAAGATATATAGAATGCTTGGAAGAAGTGACATTGCCACTATGAAACACATGATCACCCCGATCACAACCACGGTTCCGAACTCCCTCAACATCACCATGGTCGATAGCTGAAGGGTGATAAACCCTAGGATTGTTGCAAATAGGGCCACTACCATGGCCGGGCCGATGTTCTTCATGGACTCGATCACTGCTTTTTTTGGATCGCCCCGGTTAACCTCCTCCTGCATCCGATTATGGAAATTTATAGAAGGGTCTATACCGAGGCCGATCAGAAGAGGAAAAACGGCGATGACGACCATGGAGACAGGAAGCTGGATATATCCCATTATTCCAATTGTCAGGATAAGTCCAACGATGACCATGG
>CBDVER010000034.1:0-9375 GCA_965373055.1 uncultured Thermoplasmata archaeon | reverse complement strand
TGATCGAACTCTCTATCTGGGACGTGGACCTCGATGTTGAATTCATGATATACATGGAATGGGGCAAATACAATCATACCTCGTACTCCATCAGCTTCGAATACGATATCCCCTCCGATGCGAAACCGGGGGACCATGAAGTTCAGGTCTGGGTCACTGATGAACACGGGGCCACCACGAACGGTTCGTTCTGGCTTCATGTGGAGGAGAGGGACAACAGCGACCAGAACTCGTTCATCTTCGTCATGATCGTGGTGGTCATGGTCATGATCGTGCTGTACGGTGCGTTCATCAAGATCCAGGAGAAACGCCAGAAGGAGATGGTGGAGCAGGTGGGGACGAACAGGCCGCTTGAGGCCAGGGCCCTGACCACCGAGACATTCGAGGAGGAGGAGGAGAAGGAGACGATAGCGGCCCCGCCCGTTCCGTCGGATGTAGAGGGGGACATCGCACGCAAGATGCAGGACGGGGACGATGATCAAGAACCTACTGATCCATCCCGACCGGACGTTGAACTGGATGATGACAACGAAACTGACGTTTCGTCTGACCTTCTCGGTAGCAACGAATCAGTAGATTCATTTGACCCTCAAGATAGTTATCTTGAGGATAGTGACCTCGAAGATGATGATGAGATCATAGTGGTATCGCCTCCGATGGCGGAGGTGCCCACACTGCTTGCGGACGACCTGGACGAGCTTGCGGACGATCTATTCGATTATTGAGGGCGCATACACAAGCCTTATATAATAAAGGGCGATGTATGGCTGCAATCGAGGAACTGATATGTCTATCAAACCCCTTCAGGCGCTCAACAACTCCCTCCAGAACAGGGTGATAGTTGAACTCAGGTCGGGCAGGGAGTTCCGCGGAACCCTGGACGGTTTTGATATCCACATGAACCTCGTCCTGAAGGGGGCCGAGGAGCTCGTGGACGGAGAGGTGGTGAGCCAGTCGGAGATCACCATCGTTCGCGGGGACAACGTAATATACATATCACCTTAAAGGAGGTGCAAAGATGTCAAAGGGCACTCCATCCATGGGAAAGAAACAGAAACAGACCCACTTCAGATGCAGAAGATGCGGAAAGCACGCATACCATATCAGGAAGAGCAGGTGCGCCTCCTGCGGATATGGAGATACGGCCAAGCTCAGGAACTACACCTGGGCCAAGGATCACTGATCCTCACCTCCTGAAGCTTCCGCTGGAGAGGTTCGCATCGCTCCATTTATTTTCAATGCCACGAGATAGCAGCATTATCGCTCCCAATTCCAGGCTTACCACTACTGCCAGCCCGGCAATGGAGATCAGGAAGAATGAGTCCATCAGGTAGGAGAGGACCGTGGCGGACATCAGGGGGAGAACGGTGAAAAGCAGGTATTTCATGAAGACCGTGGAATCAAAGAGCATGGAGTTGGTCCAGAGCCCCGTCAGGTAGGCTGTGACAAAGCCCATGTAGGGAATGGATACAAGCATCACCGGGAGGCCGACGAGAATGCCGTTCCACTCCCCCAGTAGGGCCGCAATGGCAAGCACCACCACGAGCGATATGGGGGTGGATATCAATATATGTCCCAGCAGCTTCATCCTTATCATCGCAGGTGTTGTGATCGGAAGGGTCTGGTCGAAATCAAGGTAATCCATGTTCACCAGGTTTGAGTAGATCGAGACGGTGAAAAAAGATACCATCACCGAGAAGAACACCATGTTGAACTGGATCGGGGCCCCCTCTATACCCCCGATGATCCCCGCCATTGCCAGTATCACTGCCATGGGTATGACCAGTGAGAATATGATCCGAACGTATGCCTTCCCCCTTATCAGGTTGATGACCTCCCTGGAGAACAGGCCCCTTTTCAACGGGGTCATTATTCTATCTAGTTTCCCGTAAATCGAGATATACGACCCCACAGCTCCCGTGGTCATGTTCATGGTGCCCCCGTCGAAGATGGATACGCCCAGCGTGATGTAGAACAGCGAGACACCAAGGGACAATGGGAGGTAGGCCCAACTGTGCTCAAGGATGCCCAGCAGGGGGATGACAAAGGCTTCCAACCTGCCCGTGAAGACCTGTATCGATATGAGCGGGATAAAACCCACCCCGATCATGAGAAGCATCGGCCTGCGCCTGTGTGCCATGGCCGATGAGACCAGGAGGCTAAGCGATATGCCCATGAGGAACGCGGACCATTGGTGAGTGCATATCAGAAGGTACCTCCAGGGGTCCATTCCCCTTGCCAACGTCCCCAGGCCGAGGCCTGCCGAGAGGGGGATCAGTACCAGGAGGACGTAGAATATGAGGTCGTGGACGAAGTATGATAGATACATCCTCCTGTGGCTCACGGGCTGGTACATCACCGACGCTGCGAGCATGGTCACCGGGCCCAGCGCCCGTTCGATGAAATCCTTGCCCAGAAATGCCAGACCTCCCATGGAGATCCCGAAGAGGAAGAGCCCCGTCATGATCGCTGTGTGGAGGTTCTCGTAGGTGATGGAATAGGCGATGATCGGTACGAATACGTACCCTGCCAGGGCTCCAAGGAATACCATCTGCGGGAATAGAAGGAGCGAGAAGGCTGACGAGAACGATGATCGGAGCCTCAGCTCCTCCAGCAGAAACATCCTCACAAGCCCCGCCATGGATGACGGTACCGGCTTGTTTGGGTTAAATCGTTTTTGGGGCCGTTATGCGCGAAGGGGCTACCTCGACTTGTTGAAGTAGTTGGCCATGTAGGTGAATATTCCTCCCCCCACTATCAGCGGCCAGGCCTTTTCCGGGTTTCCTTTTGAGGCTTCCACTATGCCCCATATTATTATCGCCATGCCCACGGGCGTTATGAAATGATATCCCCACCGGAGGAGATAGAATATTCGTGCCGGGGTGGATACTCGCCTTCTGGTGGGCGATGGTGGTGCCTTTGCGCCGGTTGTCCTTGGAGGGGCTCTTCTTGCTGTTGGTCTCACACTCTGCTGCATATCATTCGCCTCACTTTCTACGGGTATGAATGGCCGTTTGATTAATGAACGTTTTGTCTCTCTTTGAGAAGGAACATCTCTTTATGGTCTATGTTCGCATCGTCAAACACCTCTCCCCGCGGCGAGAAGCCGAATCTTGAATAGAAATCAAGGGTGGTGAGCTGAGCATGCAGATAGATCTCATCAGCGCCCCTCTTCCATGCGTATTCCACAAGGTATTCCATAACGGCCGAGCCTATGCCCCTCCCCTTGTATTGTGGTAGAACTGCCAGCCTCTCTATCTTCGCCTTGCCGCCGGGGAATCTTATCCTGGCACAGCCGACGGGGATGCCGTCTGCCAGGGCTATTACGTGCTCCGCATCCCCGTCCAGCCCGTCCCACTCCCGATCCGGGGGGACGTCCTGTCCTTCCACGAAGACGATGTGGCGGATCCTGAACACGTCGTCCAGCTCGGCGGGGCTGTCGATGTGGCGGACCTCAAGGTGGGCCATGCTGGAGTATTCTCACGTTACTATTATTCGTTTCCCATTGATCTCATCGAAAAGGTTTTATCCATGTAGTTATATATTATTATATAACTCTCAATGGTGGAAGTATGCAGAAAGTGATCCATTATCCCAGATTGGATACTGTCCTCATGGTGGAGGATCATATCCGGGAACATTCTGGTGAGTTCGGAAAGAAATCATTATGGACGGACCTCCCCAGGAAGATGATGTATCAGACCTATTGCGTTGTCTTCGATTACCTTGAAGAATCCGGAAAGATAGCCAGGGACCGTGAGGGGAAAATATGCTGGATATGGAACCCGGACCTTGTCAAGAGATATTTATCGGATGAAAGCCCATCCATCAGATAGGTGTGCGTTGCATCCCAACTTTGACAGATTAAATATGATCTGAGGGAAGTCAATGTTGGGAGAGACCTCACTTTGACACTCATCTATACTCATATGTCAAAGTTAGGTTGCATGAAAGCCAGGGTTGTATTCACCGACCCCAGGCTCTTTAAAACATACAAGGAACTTGGGGATTCCAAGAGCGGTGAGAATATTGATCATGATCAGAACTTCAACTTTCCCGTTTTCTTCTTCGGAGGGGAGGCGGAATATCGGAGTTTAATACGCATTTCCATTATTAGCTAATCCAACTACCTCTCGTTGCATATATGAAGACGATTTCATTATCCTTAATTCCAATATATTGTTCCAAGTAGGTCCCATATCCACAAAGAGGTCCAGTGACATAACCAATGTCAAGTTTCAATGATATGAAATCAATATCATGAATTTCCTGTGTGAAATTTTCTAATTCCCATGTATAGTTTCTTCCTTCTTCATGAAAAATGGTTTTTCCTCTCTCTCCTAAGTCGAGATACAAGCTATTCCAGCCTCCAAATGAGCTGCCATAAAAAACCCCTCCAAAAAAAACAGATGTTGTCACCTCAAGCTTATAATCCATTATCGCATCCTGAAAATAACTCTCTTGTTGGACCTCCATATATACAAAATCAGCAGTGAGGTTTTGTTCCTCATACACCTTGATTTCGTAATTCAACCAGAAATTACCCCACTCCTTTTCTTTTTCATTATCTTTGATGTGATCTTCCATCAAGATGAGCGTTTCCCAATCAACATAAGCTGGATCATAGATGTTATCGAATATCAAGGGTTCATACCCAAGGTAACTTTCCAGGTCCCGGGATAATATTTCTTTAGAGAAGTCGTAATCTTCACCTTCGGGGATCTCTGCTATCAATTCGTAATTATGCCAATCGTCATAAACTAATGAAGTGGTGGAGACGGGTAACAGGAAAATCACTATTGCGATGGGCAGAGAACCCATCGTTACTGGTTTAAATGATATTCTTAGGGTAGTTAACACCCTTTTATAATTTCGATCAGGTTTTGAGTTATCTTCCTTACTCTTTTTACTGTTGCCCCAATTGATGATCTCAACTAAATATGGATAGATAACAGCCAATATCAAAGGCAAGATCACACCAAAATATGGTAGATAATTTGTTTCGAATGTGTTATCATATTTTGTAATATTATCGATCATTACTCTATTCCAATTGTATATCAGAAATGGGATGGTGATGATAAGAAATGAGATCACAACTGAGGGTATCCATCTTGGCTTTTTATCAACTGGTATGGATAATAGTACAAGTGAGATCGCCGGTATCAATAAACTCCATATTCTATCGTAATCCAGTACACCATATACTCCATAGGTATAATCGTATTCTTGAATTGTATAAGGCCCACCCTTTCCCATCAGCATATTCACCAAGAAAATCGATAGTAACAATGAAAATAACAGATTTTTTATCTTCCAGATACTGATACCTTTTGTAAAAAATGCTTTTCCTATGCTAATTGGAAATAGGAAGAGAACCGATGTGAACAAGGACCCCAGAATGCCAATATAATAATCTTCGATACCAAAATATTGTCGATTCAGATCAGAGAGGATCAATGCGTTTCCCACACCCCAGAAACCCAATCCGCACAGGACTGATATAGAGCCCCAAGTCCACATTTTTTTATAATTCCTATCAGAAAATAGGATATCATTGAACCATGTGAAAAGGCGCTGTATTCTACCAAGGTACCATATGGAAAAATGGATCATTACATCTTGAGAGTAGATCTTTCCCTTGAGGTATTCCTTCAGCCGAATTTGACATATATGAAAGATAATCACATTGATAATGGTAGGAATCGCCAATAATGCACCAACTCCTACCATAAAAAAACCGAGATATTCAACAACATTCTTACTTAATAAATCATAACTGTCCTGAACACCAATGTTCCAAATAAATACTCCAAATATTATTATTAATAGTGAAAATAACAATAGAAAATATGGTTGCCACGATTTGCGAAGAAGGTCGCTATCGATGTATCGAATTTTCCCTCCCTGCCTCTTTATCTCTTTATAATAAATTATCCAATCACGGGTAATCGGAAAAATAATTGATAAATGTAATAATGAAATCAATATCATTAAACTAATTTCCATTCCCTTGAATTCTCCAGTATGAGCATCAAAGGACAGTATGTAGGTATGTCTTGCAAAATAAGAGCCGAATGATAATATGAAAGCCGTAAAGGAAAGGATCATCAGCAATGTTAGGATCAACCATATCTTCTGTTTCTTACCCTTCTTTTCCTCTCTTATCATAGTTTGATTCAATTCAGCCCATTTACTGACATAAAAGTCAATTAGCAAGAAGTAGAGTGCAATTCCGAATAGGATCAATATCGTTTGAATCTCATCATTCAGGAACCTACTATAATAATCAGGTTTCAGGGAATATCGGTATGCAAGAGTTAATACCATACACAAAGATACTATCAATACGATAATTGGCGTGAACTTCTTAATTGCACTGTAATACCTATTCCTCCCAATTGATTCAAACAATAACAGTGGCAATAGAGTGACCAATCCCATCGAACTATAATATACCGTTTCAATGACGATCCTGTAATCCGTCCAGTTTACGCCAAAAGTTTGACCATACACTCTTGGCTCAGTAGGATCGATCCAGTTCCATGCCCCATGTAATATTGTCGTTATGATATAGAAACAAAATATGAGAATAAATGGAAACACTATCGTAAGTGTCCTTTTTTTCCATCCCTCTCCCTTGCTGGATAGAAAATTCCCAACCGTAATCAAGAGTAGAGAAAATAACAAAAAGAAGACGGGATAAATCAATGTCCAGAGAGGATATGTTTCATCATAACTGTCATATATCCCCCACCATTCGAAAATTGACTGATGGAAAGCATACGTTGAATCACTGATTAGCATGAAAAAATTAACAAGGGTCCAGACCGAGAATATAAAACTGAACATTAATCCGATCCAGTAAAACCATTTTATCATCCTATTATATTGCATTTCTCTTCCTTTCCATTTTATTCCAAATTAAAATACTATTTATTGATTATAAATACTTATTTATCACGTGCAAAGTTCATCTTTTTTCACATTAGCGCAAAGCTCGGCAATGTTCATCACCCACCATATCCAGTTAACACGATTCCTCATCCTTTCTATCACGAGAATTCACGGTGTGCTGTAATGGGAGAGAAATGAGTGATGGAGGGACCATACACCTGCGTACAGGACTGCCCCTCCATCATGACGGGAGTATCAGAAGAGTGGATCGAATGCGTGATGAACATAGATAAAAAATATTATCTTCCATCCCGTCTGATGGTAATCATTGCCGGATCGGTTATTTAAATGGTGAGGGGGGGCCGTTGAAAGTGAAAGATCCATTAAAGATCCGTTCAAACGGGTGAACTCACTGAGAATCATTAAATCATAGGATGAGGCTATTCCAATATCGGGAGAAGGATGAACATGAGATCAACGATCATCATACTGATCACGGCATTTGTGATACTACTGGCTCTACCCTCGGCATCGGCCATTGAGGACGCTGATGCGGACGGAATGGACGATAACTGGGAGTATGAACATGGATTGGATCCGGGCGATCAGAATGATGCCAATGAGGACCCTGACGGGGACGGATTGACGAACAAGGAGGAGTACGATGAGGGAACCGACCCCCTTGATATGGATACCGATGATGACGGTCTGAGCGATGGCTACGAGGTAGAGAACAACATGGACCCGCTGGACCCCACTAACGATATGAGGGACTCCGACGGGGACGGGTACACCGACAAGGAGGAGGAGGACGCGGGGACCGATCCTTACGACTGCAATAGCAACCCGGGGATGCTGGATCGGGAGCTTTTCATCACTGTGGGGCTTTTCAATATCGGATTGATCACCGAGGGTGAGACCAGGGTTATACCCCTAGAAGTAACAGCTTACGGCGGCGATTTCAACGACGTCTCATTGAAGATCCTGGACGCCTCCGTTTTCAATATCTCCGCGGATCCCGAGGCCCAGGACATCGCCAAGGGGGCCACCGAGACCTTCCATATGACCGTCCACCTGCCCGAGGGGGCCTCGACAGGCGATCTGACCTACTCCGTGGAGGTGAGGGCCATATCCGGTGACCAGGAGAGCAACAAGGAGACCATATATTTCGGTGAGATAAACGCGATCGAAGAGGAGACGCCTTTTCCAGGGATCGTCCTCCTGACCCTATCCATCTCTGCCATCGCGTTGATCCTCTGGAAGAGAAAACGGATATGATGCCTGATTCGACCCTACTGGGTCACCTGCACCTAAACCATTAATAGAACAATACAGTTCCCGAATTCGGGTGAAGAGGATGACACCAAGATATCTCAGCATGCTGGTCGCAGGCCTGTTCATCTGCCTGACGGCGTCCCAACCAATCATGGGTAACGATGTTCAGCTATTCTCGGAAACACCAGGTTACGAGGTCTCATTATCGTTTCCGGGTGGTAATGGGACCAGAATAAACCCGTATCAGATAACCAACATCTCACTGCTTCAGGAGATCTCCTCCGACCTCACCGCCAACTACACGATCATGAACGATATCAACGCCTCCCAGACATCCGGATGGAACGGCGGCGCGGGCTTCCTTCAGTTAGCGGGCGGGAACGGTAATTTCACGGGCTTCCTCGAGGGGAACGGACGTACCATCTCCAACCTTGTCATCAATAGATCCTCGGAGGACGGGGTGGGGATATTCGGTTCGATGAACCACGGGCGGATCAGCAATATCACGATATCAGACTCCGTTATCAACGGGAAAGATATCGTGGGAGGTTTCATTGGCTATCTGTACAATGGTACCATTTTTAACTGCACCTTCTCGGGGACGATAAGTGGAGCCAACGACACCGGCGGGCTCGTAGGGATATGCGAGGATGCCATCATCAGATGTACGTTCCGGGGCGACGTTCTTTCCTCGGGGAGATATTATTATCGACTGGGTGGGATCGTCGGGACGAACTATGGGGACGCAACCCACTGTAATGTAGATGGAAACGTGATGGTTCTGAGCTACGACATGTCTATTAATTATATAGGAGGCTTTGCAGGGAGGAATTACGGAACGATATCATCATCGGATGTTCACGGCAACATATCGGGCAAAGGGGAATCTTCCTCGGGCATGTACTTTGTGGCAGCTGTAGGTGGGTTCACCGGGAAGAACGATGGGACGCTCATCCACTGTACATATGAAGGAAACGTGTCCGCGGGGGGAAACGGCTCGTTCGTCACCTCGCTGGGCGGCTTCACGGGTTTGAACAAGAACGGCAATATCTCCAACTGCTCCTCTATTGGAACAGTAAGAGCCTATTCGGACGGTGGGATATATGTGAACATTATCGGGGGGCTTGTTGGAGATAACGAGGGGGGCATCATCGCAAACTGTCACTCCAACACGACGATCCTTGGCTCCGGGGCGGTCAACCT
>CBDVER010000033.1:0-9429 GCA_965373055.1 uncultured Thermoplasmata archaeon | reverse complement strand
GACGTCGCCCTCACCTTGATGGAGAGCACCTCGTCCGCCGATGCCTCGATGGACGGTGTGACCCACACCACGATGGTATCGCGGCCCATGGAGCCCAGTTGAATGGTGACAGTATCCAGTTCCACCGTCCATCCCTCAATGGATGGGAATGAGGGTCCAATGGCATATGTGTCGAAACCGTTCCCGTTATTTGTGATGTTCAATCGATAGGGCACCCTCTCGTTGGGGGAGGCGAGCTTCTCGCTCTCCTCCGGCTCCAGGTCAACCCCAAATCCCTGAAGGACCGTTATCGTCACAGTGGAGGAGTTCCTGAGCGGGGGGCCCTCCCAATTCTTTGACATGGAGAACGAGGAGGTGGTGATCATGTTGATGGTGACAAAGTCCCCTATCGGGGCCCCGTCAGGGATCAGTACCCTCACCCATATGGTCCCGTTGAACACGCCGTTCACAGGGTCGTACAGCCTCGGCAAAAGCGGCCCTGCCACCACACCATTGGGATAGGTCAGCTCCCACTCCTCAGGGGGAAATGCGCCTCCGTCTGGGACGATCACAACGGCATTGCCGGTGTAGGAGTCCCACGTGTTCCCGATGTTGGTCACGTTGAACGGGATCATTATCCTGTCGCCTGGGGCTCCTGTGAACTGGTCCCCATCCTGGGGTTCCACCGTGAAGTTGAGATACGGCTCCACGTGTATGAGGGCCTCCTCCGTCTTGGGGATAAGTACCCCCGGGAACGTCTCGTTGGCGAATGGTTCGGCCCTGATGGCGATACGCGATGTGCCGTGGAGAGGGAACATGGGAACGATCACCTGGAGCTCGATCTCCTTGTGCCAGATCCCCCCCTCCAGGCTCATGTTATCCTTGTAGATCTCGGGGATCCCAGCGGACCACTTCTCTGATTCGGTCTCGTTGTATCCACTTACCCAGAATGGGGTGAACTCGACGCCGTTGGGGCCCTCGGGCAGCGATAGGGTAACGTTCATGTCCCGTCCGCCGCCCTCCAGGATATTGTCCACGGCGCGGAGAGAAACGTTGAATGATTGGGCAGGCTGACCCCCATGTTCGCCGATACCAACGGTCCTTGAGGGAGGCGATATCTCGATCTGCACTGTGTGAATGAGGCCCACCCTTATCGTCCCCTGGGCGGAGGCCTGATAGTGAGTTTCAGGGCTGTTCAGCTGAAGGACCACCTGCCCGTTGTAACCGGCAAATGTTTTGTCATCCCTCATCGTGTCATAGTTCAGTTCCGGGACCTGCACCCATGCCACAACGGTATCATATCTACCCGGGTTCAATGTGAGGAAATCGGAACCATAAAGGAGTACACTCCAAGAGGAGGGTACGACTATAATGCTGATATCATAACCATCCCTTACGTTGCCAACATTGGTAATACCGAATGTGATCGAGACCCAATCACCACCGGGAAATGCCTCCTTGACCTCCGGCATCACCGTTATCTCAACGCCCAGCTCGGGGACCGTCTTGGTGGTGACCGTGACGCTCGCCTCCACATTCGGATCGTTCCAGGATGTGGCGGTGAATATCAATTGATCTAGATCGCTGGGCTGTGCATCCCAGGGAACCTCAACGTGCACCCGGAGCTCCGCGGATATCTCGCCCGGGCTCAGGGGGCCCACGACCGTGATATATCCGGGCATCACCCAGGCGGATAGGATCGTTATGTTGTATGTGTCTTCGTGGATGCCCGTGTTCCTCACCGTGAACGTAAAAGGGCTGTAACCAACGCTCAGGGTGGATTTTCCCGGAGGTATCGCCTGCTCCAGCGGAGCACCCCATAGATCCACATCTATCTCGTCACCATGGACCACCACCAGAACGACCTCATCCGTGTTATTTTCCAGATGGTCATCGGATGCATTTGTGGACACGCTTACAAGAAAGGACCCCTCGTTTGCGGGTTCCCAACCCGCGAACATCACCAAGGATGAGTTTCCTACGGCTTCCAGGTCCTCGCCGAGGGATACGTTATCCTGGAACACCAGGGTCGGAGATGTTCCGTTTGCGGGAAAGTATATCGAGAGCTGGGCCCACACGACCCCGGCGAAGTCCAACGTTCCCGAATTGTTCACATCAGCAGTGATGTTAACGGGGTCCATGGTGATCAACTGCCCGTCGTAATGGGACGTGATGTTCACGCCGATGTCAAGTCCCGGGCCGCGGGTGGGGCCATCCAGGGCGCCGCTGTCCAGTGCCCCCTGGGGTATCAGGAATGACGCCAACATGACAAGGATCATTATCCAGCTGCCCAGAAATTCCCTTTTTAACATCGAAATATCCTCTAATTGCCTGCCTACCTATCAATTGTGAGTAGGGCTTTAAAGCTTTCCTTCACATAGACCCTCTATAATCATAGTTTCTTACAGTTAAGCTATCCGGTACGGTCATCGTTATCTACAAGGGATTCGATCATCCATATGATGTTGATCGCCCTCTCCGGAACGCCCGGATGCGGAAAGACCTCCACAGCGGAGGAGCTTGAGGCACGTGGATACCCGGTCCATTACCTTGCCAGGATGATAGAGGGATGGGATAGGTTCGGACCTCCCGACGAAACAGGGTCCGTCCCGGTGGATGTTGACGAGCTCAGGGACCTTCTGGGAACGTGGGCCGAGGGACTGGAGGGGGATAACGTTCTGGACGGGCACCTATCATATCTCGCCCCCGCCGATGCGGTGTTGGTGCTCAGGGTGGACCCGAACGCGATCATGGAGAGGCTCTCCGGTAGGAACTACCCCGAAGGGAAGGTGATGGAGAACGCAGAGGCGGAGGGCGTCTCTGCAGTGTTGATAGGATCCTTGATGGAGATGAAGGATAGGGGGCTGGAGGAGAGGGTCTTCGAGAGGGATGTCACACACCTCACACCGATGGAATGCACGGATTGGGTTGAGGAGATGATCTCGGCCCTTGAGGGGGAAGATTTAAAGACCCTTGTCAGATATCGACCCGGAAAGGTGGACTGGACCGAGGTGATCTCAGGATGGTACTAGAGGGATACAGACGCTCACTGGACCTGTTCTTTGACCCGTTCGTGAAGATCTTTGCCTTTCTGGGGCCTGATTTCTTCTCATACCTCTCGGTCATCTTTGCGATCCTCGCGGGGATCGTCTTCGGATTCTCAGGGGAGTGGGCCCCCAATGGAGATCCCTGGCTGCTGCTGATCGCGCTTCTCCTGGTTGGATTCAACTCCATCGCGGATACCATGGACGGTCGGGTGGCCAGACATACTGGAAAAGAGTCGGCGGCGGGGGATTTTCTGGACCACACGTTCGACAGGGTCTCCGATGTTGTCATCCTGTGCGGGATCGCCCTATCGCCCTACAGCAATACCATATTCGGGCTGCTTGCAGTGGTATTCGTGCTCCTCGCCTCCTATATGGGGACGCAGTCTCAGGCCGTGGGCTGCGGGCGGGATTACAAGGGAGTGATGGGTAGGTCCGACCGAATGGTCCTTCTCCTGTTCGTCATACCGGTACAGTTCATCATCGAGGCGGGATGGGGCATACAGGGGTGGAGGCTTCTTCATCTCGCCGGATCGAGCCATGTGGTCACACCGCTTGAGATGCTCCTTGGGGCATTCCTTGTCGGAGGGGCCATAACGGCGTTCACAAGAGGGCTGAGCACATACCGGGAGCTGACGGAGAAGGCCCGGATGGAGAAGGACCAGGAGAGGGCGAGAGGCGGCCGGCATAAAGAGGGAGATAGGGCCGGGAGAGATCGGTTCCAGTGGAAATAAAGGTCGACCCCCCACCCGAGATCTCCCTTTTTTCCCTCCACTTTGTGATAAACTATTTATATATTTCTAACTTATATATAAGGTCCCTACGGACGGAAATGATATCCCGTTCCGTCGGGTGTTTCCCGGAAAGGGTTAGGTTGAAAACAGAGTGCATCCCATCCCCTCTGACTTATTCTCCCCTGGCCCTTTCACATATTCTTTTCTATGAGCTCGCCATTCATAATGTGATGACAGAAGGAGATGAGTGCACGATATCACCCCTCGAGGTCAGGAGGAAGGTGTTTCACATCCTTCTCGGATGCCACTTCTTCGTCCTTCTCACCTTCATGTTCCAGCTGAGATGGGCCTACCTGGCCCTTCTTGCATTGGGATTGACCCTCTCATTTCTCCAGGAGAAACGTCCCCTCCCGGCCATTACGTGGATCCTCGGGAGGTTCGACAGGCCGCATGAGGCGGTCCCCGGCAGGGGCATTATCACCTATTTCTCGGGGGCCATGCTCGTATGTTTCATCTTTCCCGAGGAGATAGCACTTACGGCGATCCTTGTACTGGCCTTCGGCGATCCCTTCGCGTACCTGGTAGGATGCAGCCTGGGCAGGGTCAAACTCCCGTGGAACCCGAACAAGACCCTGGAGGGGATGCTTGGATTCCTGGGGGCCTCCTCCCTGTTCACGATGATCTACATTGGGGGTTTCCAGATCATATTCCCCTGCTTCCTTGCCTCCCTCGTGGAGACCTTCAACCTGAGCAGGTGGAGGGTGCTTGATGACAATATCACGGTGGCACTCACGTTCGGGACCGTGATGTACCTGATCTCACTGCTCTGAGCGATCTGGTTCCCCGCCCTGCCCTACCATGGACCTGACATCGAACAGGATCCTGAGCTCCTCCCTGGAGAGGATATCCATCCCGGTGACGATATCTATCACGGGCCTTCCCGTCAACATGGACTCCTTGGCGATCTCTGCGGCCTTCATGTACCCGATCCTCCTGTTGAGAAGGGTCGCCAGCGCCGGGTTCTGCAGCGCCCTCTGGGTCAGGGCCTCCTGATCGGCCTCGATCCCATCTATGCACTTTTCGGAGACTATGGGGAGATAGTTCTTCATGTACTCGGCGGACCGCAGGGTTATGTTGGCCATCATGGGCATCATCACGTTCAGCTCGAACTGGCCCGCCCCCGCCGCCTGTGTAATGGCGGTCTCGTTCCCGATCACCACGAAGCATATCTGGTTCAGGCATTCCAGTATCACCGGGTTCACCTTTCCGGGCATGATCGACGAGCCAGGCTGTACTGTGGGAAGCTTGATCTCCGAGAGGCCGCTCGTGGGCCCGGAGGACATCAGCCTCAGGTCGTTGGCGATCCTTCCCAGCTCCACGGCGAGCTCCTTGTTCGCCGACGCAACCGATAGGATCCTGGTGGTGGACTGCATTGCCTCATGGCCGGAGGGATTTGCCGTAAGCGACAGGTCCGTGATCTTCGCCAGGTGGCCGATCACCCTCTGCTTGTATTCCGGATGGGTGTTGATCCCGGTGCCCGTCGCAGTCCCCCCTATAGGCAGGACCAGGAGCATCTCGTTCCTGTGAAGGAGCTCCAGGTTCACCCTGGCAAGGGCCTCACCGTATGCCCTGAACTCCTGGCCCAGGGTGACGGGCATTGCATCCTGAAGATGGGTCCTGCCTATCTTGATGACATCCCTGAACTCCTCACCTTTTCGCAGGAGAGACCCGATGAGCACCTCCACCGATCTGGAGAGCTCAAGGTTCATCCTGTGAACGGCGATGTACATCGCCGTCGGAAAGGTGTCGTTGGTCGATTGGGCCATGTTCACGTGGTCGTTGGGGGATATCACGTCGTAACGCCCCCTCGCATATCCCATCAGCTCCAGGGCGCGGTTGGCGATCACCTCGTTGAGGTTCATGTTCGTCGAGGTGCCCGCACCGGCCTGGAACCTGTCGACCATGAAGTTCTCACGAAGCCCACCTTCCATGACCTCATGGGCAGCCTTGACTATCTCTTTCCCTATATCCCTGTCAAGCCATCCCACCTCGATGTTGGTGAGCGCGGCGGCCTCCTTTATGGCCGCATATGCATCGATCAGATATGAGTGGTTGGTAAGGCCCGAGACGGGAAAATTCTCCATTGCCCTCTCCGTCTGGATGCCGTAATATACCGCCGAGGGAAGCTCCCTCTCCCCGAGCGTATCACGCTCTACCCTGGTGCCTTCGGGTCGTGTCACGTCCCCCCATACGGGTGGTGATTTTATAACCTTTCTCATGAGCGCCCATGCTCCCGTTTCCACAACCATTATAATAGGTACCCGAGATAACTATGAAGGTTCGTACTGAAAGATGTCGTCCGTGGTAGTGATACGTCCCGATGGTGATGGAGATGAAAGGTAAGAGCGGTTCCAAAACGGCCATGCTGTCGACGATATTCGCATTGATCTTTTTGATATCGAGCAGCACCATCCTTATCTCCGCCGTGGGCGATACCTCGCCCCCCTCAAGGGTGCCGATACGGGTAGACATATCCGCCATTGTCCCCTACCATCCTGCAACCAACGGGGACCGGGAACTGACCGGAGAGGCATGCCTTCAGATGGCCTTCGACGCCCATCTCAACGGATACGACGGACCCTCCGTTGACCAGCAGGACATCCGGAACGTCACCAAGGGCAGGCTGGGCTCCGGTATCGCGGAGCTCGATGAGCTGAGGCTCGCCGCGCACTACTCCCAGGAGGCGATCGTGGGGGAGAGGGGATATGAGGAGCGGTATTACGGCTACGGGTCCACCAAATACGATTGGACCAATTGGCCCCTGGAGATGAGCCCCAGGCACGGGGAGAGGTTCACGGACCTCAAGGAGTCCCTCTCCATGGGTTTGCCCGTCATTGTGTATCAATACCTGGACATTCCACCAACGTACAACCCGAATCCACCGGACCCGCCCAACCCCGAGGACCCACCCACCGAGCCGCCGCAGCCTCAGGTGACGCTGGAGGACCTGGCGGCGCTGGAGAAGGTGTGGAGGATCGTGGTGGGCTACGATTCCGGGATCCATCAGTTCAGGGTCCATGATCCGCTACCGAAGGGGACCGGATATCTGGGAGGGGAGAAGAGGTGGATCTCGCAGGAGAACTTCGATAAGCTGTGGAACGTCACCGAGAGGGATAACGACGGCCTCAAGACCCACCGCTACGGGCTTATCGTGGCCCCATGGTCCATGGAGATCTACATAAACGAAAAGCTCAGGGAGAAGGAGATACCGGTGGAGGCTGGCACCCGTTTCCAGCTATCCGCAAATATCACCTACAGGCTTCCGAGCTTCCTGGAGGGAACCCCCGTTTCCGAGGCCAGGGCCGATCTGGACCTCCCGTACGGGTTCTCGGTCGTCGATTCCTCCCCCTCAAGGAGTATTGATATTATCGGACCCGGGGATTGGGATATGATCACCTGGACGGTTGATACGCCGGATAAGTCGTACGTGGGACAGGACATACAATTCCACGTCAACGCGTCCGGGCTTACCAGCGGCGAGGGGCCCACGAACAGGGACCGCGTGGGAAGGTCAGCAATGTTCAACGTCCCGGTCTACGGCTTCCTGAACCACCCACCTGTGGTCTCCAGCGGAAAGGTGGACCCCGCCCAGATACCGGATGACGGCTCCATTCAACCTCTGATCTCCTGCAAGGTCGTCGATGAGGACGGCAACCTGAGGGCGAACGGCGTGACCGCCGACCTATCGGAGCTGATAGGCAGCTCCTACACAAAGCAGGTCCTTTACGATGACGGGACACACGGGGACGCCGTGAAGGAGGATGGGACATACACATACATGATCACACAGGCCCCCCGCCCCGGGTCTGTTGGCGAGAAGGTGCTGAGGATCACGGCCCGGGATTCACGTAACGCAAAGGGTTACTCCAACGTCACCATCGTGGTCCGGTCCGTATACGACTGGACCGAGGAACCGGAATTCGTCAGGGTAGGGGTGTCCCCAAGAGGGGTCCCCAACGACGGTTTCACAGAAGCGGTGATCTGGGCCAGGGTGGACGACGTGGAGGAAGACCTTGATAAGGTGGAGGCCGACCTCACGCCAATAGGGGGTGAGAACAGGCAAAGGCTCTATGACGACGGCACCTCCGGGGACGTATTCTCCGACGACGGGAACTGGTCCTTTGCCTTCACCGTATCTCCCATAACCCCTCTTGGTGATCTCCAGGTGGAGCTCACCGCGTACGATCACGCCGGCCATGAGGTCAATGAGAGGGTCTTGATCAAGGTCATCATGCCTCCGGTCGCACCCATCATCAAGGAGGTTCAGCTTGAGCCCACGACCGTGGTGAACAACGGCAAGGATATCTGTGAGCTCACCGCCCTTGTGGAGGACGTTAACGATGACCTTCTGCAGGTCTACGTCGATCTCTCAAGGGTCGACGGAAATTCCAGGGCATCGATGTACGACGACGGCACTCATGGCGACCTGAGATCGGGCGACGATATCTGGACCATCACTTTCACCGTCCCATCATCGGTCTACACGGGGAACAAGAAGCTCGACATTACCGCGGAAGATGCGGAGGGGCTCACGGGGGAGAACTCGGCCACGTTGTATATCGACCAGGCCAACCTCCCGCCCGAGATAGACGAGTGGGAGCTATCGGCCACATCCGTGTCGCCCGGGACCAGGATCGACGTATTCGTCAACGTGTCCGATCCGGAGGGCTTCATTCAGGAGGTGGTGATCATACTCACCGAGCTGGACGGGTCGACCGTAGATCTGCTGGATGACGGGGAGGGGGCGGATGTCACTGCGGATGACATGCTCTTCTCCGGGTTCTTCACAGTTCCGGATGGGACCCCTGCAGGCACGTACAACCTCACCCTGGAGGTGACCGACGCGGGGGGAAAGAAGGTCTCCAACAGGGCATCCATCACCGTGGTAGAGCCCGCGGTGAAGGAGTCGCTCCCGGTGGACGAGATGATATATATTACGGCCCCCGTGGGAGCCATAATCCTGCTTATCGTGCTGGCCTTCTTCCTCTCAAAGAGGAAAGGAGGGGCGCCCGTTGCTCGGCCGATGGTCGTGAATGCCCAGGTCACGAGGGCCTCGCCTCCGAGGTTCTGATCCGGGAGGGTTTGAATGAGGTTCTCCGTTAAAGGGGAGGATCTGGAACGGGGCTCATTCTGGGTGGAGGGGGAGAGCATCATCCTGCTCGATCAGAGGAGACTCCCCTCCGAGGCCGTTCTTTTGAGGCTTTCGGAGATGATTGAGTTCGTGGAAGCCATCAGGACGCTCGCGGTCAGAGGGGCCCCGGCGATAGGCGCTTTTGGGGGCTGTGCTCTTTCCATATGTTATTCCCGAAATGTGGACCCCTCTACCGCGTATGGGATGTTGAAACATTCCCGTCCCACCGCAGTGGATCTGGTGAACTGCCTTGATGAGGTGAGGTCCGCATTCGAGAGGGGCGGGGCGGATGGTGCCAGGAAGAGGGCGGAGGAGATCGTTGAGAGGACCATATCCGCCTGCAGAAAGATCGGCGAAGTAGGGGCGGAGCTTATTTTCGACAGGGCCAGGGTGATGACACACTGTAACGCGGGGGCCCTGGCGACCATCGACTGGGGGACGGCGCTGGCGCCGATCTACATGGCGCACGACTCCGGGATGG
>CBDVER010000032.1:0-9449 GCA_965373055.1 uncultured Thermoplasmata archaeon | reverse complement strand
AAGCAGGAAGAACTGAAAATAAAGATTTTCTCAAGTAGGGGTGCGGAATGTATGCATAATCATTGTGCGGGCAGATCATTTCGAACTTTGCCTCTTACCGCCTTGTCGGAAATTTTCGCAAGGCCGTTCATGTTAACATGATTAAATGAAGATTCTTCCATCTCATCCCTTCTTCTTTTTCGAATGTCAATAGAAACGCAGCCCGAAGGGACCGTTTCTGTTAGATCAACTCTATCCATTCAACGGGTTGATACCTTATGAATTTTGCCTACTTGCGCAACAAACGGAATCGAAATCATCAATTATCAGGGTAAGCGTAAATTAAAAGCTACTGATTCACAACGATCATAAAATATTCAATACACCAAGGATCACCTGTATTACAAGGATCAATAGAATCAATATTCCTAATATCGGATTGAAAATGGATTTAGTAAAATTTGTTTTAAACATATTTAATAATACATTGCTCCCTGACAAGATCACCAGTGTGGATCCCACAAAACCATGCACACTGCCCATGACCTGTTCACCATGGGAAGTGGTGATCCACAATCCATACAGATATGTTACGAGCAATACGATGAAAAGCAAAATGGTTGATATATTGTATGACCTTTTCACGTTTGTTTTCTTGAAATGTTTTTCAGTTTTGATCAAACCCCCGGCGATCGCTCCCAAATAAAACATGAAAGATAATGCGATAAATGATAGCAAAGCAAGGAATGCATGCCCGATCCATGTATTTCCCTCATCCTCCTCTGAATTATCACTCTCATCCCCATGTGTAAGAGATACATTTGATATTGATACGATTATTAACAGTATTATTAATCCGTAAGTGCCAAGTCTTTTCCATTTCAAGATCAAACCTCCTAATTTATCGGGAACAGCTCATAAACAATTCGCAGCTTCATGCCCGACCGGTGTCGATAAAACAATGACTCCTTTTGTTGATAAGAACCTTAACAATACCCGCGAGAAGGAGTTTTCCTATTGCCATCATATTACCCTTTTACATTGTTGAGTGCATAGGGATAAACTAATTCCCTAATTATTCTAATGAGTTTTTTTGGGCAATAGATAATCCTCTCATTTGATGGGATATTTTTTAAAACTCCTCTATTAACTTCCCCTCAGTGTAATTATAGGAAGTATTTTGGCTCGGAAACTTCCGAAGAATTAAACATTCTCAAACCCACCTCATGCACCATAATCCTGCAAAAGGTTTATTGTCGAGTATGTGGTTTTGGGATTGATGTTCGACAGGAAGAAGATAATGGTCCCCACCTCCGGATATCTGCCGGCAAAGGAGAGGGGAAGCTATATCATCGATGTGGCAAAGAGGCTGGGCGCGGACGTGGAGGTCGTACACATAAGGGACCCTGACACGGTCATAGCCACCACGAAGGAGGGAGAGGGTCGGAAAGCCCTTGCCCTGTTCGAGGAGATCGGAAAGGAGGAAGGGGTGAACGTCACCTCGTATTACGTGGCCGGGGAGCTTGTGCCCACCCTTGTCAAGTTCGCAAAGGACCACAAGGTGGACCTGATACTCTTCGGGTCCTCCTCGGGAAGCATTATCGCAGATTGGATCAGGAGCGACCTGATGGATATCTCCGACATTCCCGTTCTCATAGTCCCGCTGGACTTCTCCGAGCTGATCTGAAGATAGATTTACACACCTCCTTCAAGCCCCCCTTTTAATACTCTATCAGCGCCATCCAGTTCGTTGCGAGGAGGATCCACGATGGAAAATAGAGGGGGCGACCACCCATCCAATTCAGTCGATGTCGGATGGTATGATCCCAAAGAAGGGGTAGGCCCCATCGCCAGGGACCTGATGACGGGCGACCTCACGGATCGATACACCCGCATTCTCACAGTACCAACGAGCAGGATGGTGGCCGAGGCGAAGCAGATCCTGGCGGGAGACCGAGCGGTCCTGGTCAACGGCCTGGTAACTTACGATAGGCTTATTCTGCACCTCTACGACCTGTTGAAGGGAGATATCCCCGTCGCCCACACGTCGCTCCGCGACATGTACGTTTACAGTTTACTGGATAAGAACAAACCCCCTTCCCTGACGGGAGGGAGGAAACCAAGAAGTGGTATCGTGCGGATGGTCTCCGAGATCTTCGGAGAGCTTCTCGGGGAGGACGTGGACCCGGCAAGGCTGAAGAGGACCTGCAGGTCCAGGAGGTCCCTGGACCTTCTCACCTTGTACAGCGAATACTATTCCGTCCTCAGGAGGAGGGATTTCATCGACCCGGACCTCCTTCACAGGGAGGTTCTCTCCCGTCGGGAGAGCAGGGGTGGAGAACTGGGTGAGGTCATACTCGGTATCCATCTGCCGGTGGGCCTGACCAGAGGGCAGGAGATGGTGCTCTCATCCCTCATGGGAATATCCTCCAGGATCAGGGTCCGGCTGAGCCCTTTCCATCCGATCCCGGATATCATAAAGATACCACCCAAGGGGCCTCTCCCCGAAATGGATATCTCGATCCCAGCGGCAGACCACGAGGGGATACAGGGAGTAATCTCCTCCAAACGCCCTTCAATAATAAGGGGGCGCGACAGGGCCGATGAGGTGAGGGAGATATGCAGGACCCTGAAAGTGATGATAGCAAGAGGGGAGGTCGACCCCGGAGATGTTGCTATCGTGTTTCCCCGGAGGGAATCGTATCTCAAACCGGTGCAGTCCATCTTCCCGGACCACTCGATCCCATTCGACATGACCCATGATCTGGCGCTCTCCGAATGTCCCCCCGTGGCGGCGGTGATGAAGCTTCTGGAGTGCATCGATCGAGGATACCCGAGGGACCCCCTTATCGGGGCCCTATCCTCGCCGTTCCTGACGCTGAGGTCCGGCTCAAAAAAACTGGACGGGAGGTCGGTGGACCTCCTCCTTCGGGAGTGTTTCATATTCGGTGGAGGAGGGGACATACAGAAGGAATGGATCAGGCCGCTGAACGAGGGTTTGAAGGACCATGAGGGCGAGGAGATCGTTCAGGTGATCTCATCACTTACGGAACTCCTCCACATGATGGAGGAGGTGAGGGGTGGAGAGGCGACGGTCACGGATTTCAACGGGAGGATCATCACCCTTTTAAAGCATCTCTCGTTCCTCGAGAACACCGAGGAGAATATAAGAAAGGGGGAGGAGATCGAAGGGGCCGATGAGGGACAGGGGCCGTACCAGTTCCAGGGAGGGTCGGTCTCGGAGCTGTTCAAGTGCATGAGGGTCCTGGACGTCAATGCGACCCTGAAAGAAGGAGGCAATATCGATTTCAGATCGTATATGCTACTTCTGAGGTCCGTCGTGGAGAAGGTCAAGCTCAGGTCCACCCCCAGGAGGGAGGGCGTCGAGATAATGGGCATGAAGGAGTTCATGGGCCTCAACAGGAAAATGGTGATATTCTGCGGGATGGTACAGGGAGACCTCCCCTCATATCACCACGGTTTCTCCATTCTCTCGGATGAGGAACGGTCCTCCCTGGGCCTTCTCCCGCTGAACGAGACGAGGCCCCAGCTCGAGGGGCTCTGCCTTGCCATGTCGGGAGCGGGCAGAAGCATCATCTCGCTTCACGAGAGAAGGGGAGAGTCCATATCCTTTCCATCCCACTTCATCAGGAACATATTGGGCGACGATATCGAGAGGCCTGAAGGCATATACTCCCGCCGTGAGCTCTACCGGGCACTGGGACGGCTATCCTCGGATGAGGAAGGGTCCATCAACGGCTCGACGGCAGGCCCAACGGCCTTCGAGCAGCTTCTCTCCCACGTGGGCCACAGGGGGGAGAGGATCAGGAACGGCCGCATGGAGAGGCTGCGGAGGTCCACCGGTTTTACGGGTGACGACCGAGGGGTGATCCATGATGACGCCCTTGTGGAGCTGCTGAGGATCAGATACGGCCAGGAGCATATCTGGTCCGCATCACGGCTGGATACCTACAGGGAGTGCCCGTATCGTTTCTTCATAGACAACGTCCTCTCGATCCGGGAGCTGAGGGACCTGGACCCCGAGGTCCCTGCGGACAAGCGCGGGTCTATATTCCACACCATCGTGGAGCTATTCTTCAGGAGATGGGTCCGGCAGGGACATGAGAGGATCACCCACGCCGATCTGGAGGGGGCCAACAGGATGATACTCACAATTGCGGATGAGGTCCTCTCCGGATACGCCGCGAGGGGCCCCTACTGGGAGGCGATGAGGGACCATCTCGTGGGCTCAGGCTTAGAGCCAGGGGTGCTCCAGGAGCTTCTCGGGAAGGAGGCGTCATACAAGGGGCCGTTCACCGTGGAGCGGACGGAGTTCGGGTTCGGAGGGGTCCAAGACGATAAGGGCGGCGTTGAGATCCGGACGGGTCTTCAAGGCGGCCTGGAGGAGGTCCTGAGGCTTCGCGGCTCCATCGACAGGATAGATTCCGCCGTGATCGGAGATAGGAGGTCGTTGTTCCTCTGGGACTACAAGACGGGCCGAAATATACCCTCGAAGGAATCCCTACAGATACCGCTCTACCTGGCTGCCATGAGGTCGTTGGAATCGACGAACGATACGGTGGGAGGAGGCTACATACACGTCAACAGGAGGGGCGTGGTGGAGAGGGTGCCGGCTCTCGGAGGTGGGATATTGGAGGATAATATCGATCAGGAGAGGGTCGGGAGGATCATAGAGGGGTTGGATATGGTGTTGAAGGAGAGCGTGACGGCCGCCATGGGGTATGTCGATGCCATAAGAGGTGGCAGGTTCGAACTTCCCGCAAGGTGCAAAAGTTCCTTCTGCAATTATTCGGACATTTGCAGGAGGGATGAATGATGGACCTCACCCCCCAGCAGGAACGCTCCCTTGACGTGACCACACACCTGGCCGTGACCGCGGGGGCGGGGTCCGGCAAGACGCGGGTCCTCGTGGAGAGATATATATCCATCCTGGAACACGACGAGACCATATCGCCGCGCAACATCCTCGCCCTGACCTTTACGGAGAAGGCATCCGCAGAGATGAAGGATAGGGTCAGATCATCCCTGGAAGAGAAGTTCAACGACACCTCCGATCCCGGATGGGAGAGGAAAATATCGGAACTTGAGGGGGCCGACATTTCGACCATACACTCGTTCTGCACAGGCCTGATCAGGAAGGAGCCCATAAACTGCGGTGTGGACCCTGATTTTCACGTGATCACGGGCGGGGAAGAGGTCTACCTCAGGAGGGAGGCGATGAAGGAGCTCTTCACCAGGAGGTCGTCCTGCTCGGAACCGCTGAGGAGGCTGCTCGTGGATCACGGCTCCAGGAACGTCAGGACGATGCTTAACTTCCTGATGAGGGAGAAGATCAGGCTTCCGGAGCCCCTCTCCGGCGATATGGCAAGGGAGAGGGCGGGAAAGTTCTGGGACCTGGCCCTTTGCGAGCTCAGGGAGAGGGCGCTTGTGGATGTGGACGGTGTGGGATCCGCAGTATCGGTACTGTCCGACATGCCCGTTCCAAGGGACAGGAAGGACCCCGCCGTTCGCATTCTCGATTCCCTTTCGCCCCTCCTTGAATGGTTCGCATCCGCCGGGTCGAACACGCCCGATCCCTCCACATTCCTGACCAGGATAGGTAAAAGCCTTGGTGCCCTTCTGACCAAGAAGGGGAATGGGAGGTCCACGACCAGGATGGGCTCCTCGAAGGTGTGGGGCGATGACCTGGAGCGGTTCAGGGAGAATGTCAAGGTCCTGATATCCTTCGCCCACGAGCACAGGGGCGTATTGGGGTTCCTGGGAAGGGATAACCTCATCGATAGGGGAAAGGAGAGGCTACTGGACCTGATGAAGGTCTATACGGTTTACGAGGAGATATACAAACGGTCCAAGCTGAGGGAGAACGGGCTTGACCTGGACGATCTGATAACGACGGCCCTGCAGCTTCTGATAGAGGATCAGGACGGCCTGGTCGCGAGGCTACGGTCCAGATATCGATATCTTCTGATAGATGAGTTCCAGGATACCGACCCCAGGCAGTGGAGGATGATAGAGATCCTGTGGGGGGACGGGAAGGATTGTAATCTGTTCATAGTGGGGGACCCGAAACAGTCCATCTACGGTTTCAGGTCGGCAGATGTGAGGCTTTTCAACAGGGCGAAGGTGCTCCTTGAGGAAATGGACGACGGAGACGTTGTATCGCTGGATATGAACTTCAGGTCCAGATCCGAGATAATGGAGCTGGTGAACCTCCTCTTCCCCGATATTTTCCAGGAGGGGTCAAGAGGCTGGAACGTGGAGTTCCACCCGCTGGCCCCCCATCGGGCCGGAGGAGGGAAGATATCATTCATAGGGGTGGTGGACAAACCCTCGTCGGAGCTCAGGGAGGGCATCGCCGTCGCCAGGACGATCAAGAGGGCGGTGAGGGAGGGATGGCCTGTGGGAGATGAGGATAGGCCATTGACGGTAGGTGATGTGGCCATACTCATTCCAGCGAGGACCGGACTGCGGTTCTACGAGGAGGCGCTGAGAAGGGAGAACGTGCCATACCAGGTCTACAAGGGCAAGGGGTTCTACGAGAGGCAGGAGATATTCGACGTGTTCCAGATGGTGAGGTTCCTGGCCCACCCCCATGATGATGTGGCGCTGGCCTCGGTGTTGAAAGGGCCGATCTTCCGCCTGAGCGATGATGATCTCATGCGGATCTCACTTTCCGGTGGGTCCACCTTCCGTGAGAAGCTCTCCGAAACGGCCGAGTTCAAGGAGGTCTCATGTGAGCTGGAGAGATATATCAACTACGGCAGGTCCCTGCCTCCACACAGCTCCCTGTATCGGATACTGGTGGAATCCGGCATGTATGCGGCGGTGGGAGGGTCGAGGGGGGGCAACAACATCGATAAGCTCATCGAACTCGTTGCCTCGGAGATGGGTGGGGTGGACATGGAGGAGGTGGCCGCCAACCTGGGCAGGCTGCTGGATGAGGCCCCAACGGAGGGTGAGGCGGATCACGGGGCGGGCACCGATGCTGTGACCATAATGACAGTACATGCATCCAAGGGTCTGGAGTGGCCCATGGTCTGTGTGATGGGGATGCATCACGAGATGGCCCTCTTCGGCAGGTCAGGGGTCTCCCTGCATCCCGACAGGGGCGTGTCAATGAAGACATACGACCCGTCGGATGGAACACTCGTGGAGCCCCCGTCATGGATATTGACCAGGGATGAGGTGATGGAGATGGAGCATCAGGAGAGGAAACGGCTCCTCTACGTCGCCTGTACACGGGGAAGGGACCATCTGGTGATGAGCGGGAGACTACCCGACCCGCCCTGGGAAGGGAAGACCCCATCCAGGTCCATGATGGACCTTCTGCTGGGGTCGTTCGAACTTGGGATGGAGGATATGGAGGTGGGGAAAATGAGCCTTCAGGGGCTTGATATCACGCTGCAGCTGGTGGATAGGGAGATCCTGCCCACGGAGCTGGAAGGCGAAGGATCCGAGGGCGTCGATCCTGCAGCCGACCTCGTCCAGAGTGGATCTTGTGAGGGGGAGAGGATCGAGGTGGACCTGTCCGATGTGGTGGTCACGTCGCACCGCCACCTGCTATCCCCCACATCGCATGAGGTGATACTATCCGACCAGAACTCCGGAGGGGGAGGATCCGATCGGAACCTCAGCAGGTTGGGAAGGGGCCTTCCAAGGATGTATCCATCCTTCGGCGACGAGCTCTCTCCTGACGTAAGGGGGAGCGCCATACATGAGATAATGGAGGGAAAGGACCCTCGCCGTGTGTGTAGGGAATATGGATGTGAGGACCACATGGATGGTATCCTCGAAAGCTGCAGTGACCTCAATAAACAGCGATCAAAGCTTGGAAAAGGGATCCTGCTTACGGAGGCGGAGTTCGTCCGCCTACATGAGATCGATGGTGAGAAGCTCCCGGTCACCGGCATCATCGACCTGATACTTTTAAGGGATGACGGGTCGGCCGTAGTGGTGGATTACAAGACCGGAAGGTTCGATGAGAAATGGGCCATCCAGATGTCGATATATCGGGAGGCGGTTCAGAGCATGGCCGGGTCCGATGTATCAACGGAGATCCTGAGAACCGATGGGTGATGGGCTCCATATATATGGTGTAGGAGAGTTTATCATTGATCCAAATGATACACCGGACCAAGGAGTGTACGAGTTGAGTGTCGATCGCCTGTTTATCCTGTTCGCCGTTCTCTTTCTTCTTATCCCATCGGGAACGAGCATTGGGGAGGATGAGGGTGCCTATATGGAGAACCTGGACCCGGCAGGTGACGTCTGGTTCGACGTGAACCGTACCGACGAGACCTCCGCAAGGGACGTGGACATCACAAGGGTCTCGTGCGACAGCTCGGATATTCCATTCATTCTGGAGATGAGCGTTGTGGGCCGGATCAGGCTGGAAGAACGTTCCTCCCTCTACAATTACACGTTCAAACTGATCAAGGACAACGGGGAGCGGGACAACGTTTTCATAACGTCGGATGTGGACTGGGACAATTACCCCTATCCGATAATATCCTCCGTTTCCGGGGACGGCACGTCAAGGCTCAGGGTAGAATACGATCCCCGTCTGATAGAGGTGGAGACGGGGGAGGATTACGTTGTCACAGGCATAATGGGAGAGGCCTCGATATCGGATGATGGGGGCGACCTGGCATATGACCTGATAAACGGGACCACACCTTCCGATGACGTGGAGATAGCGATCCTGAGATCATCCTGGAGATACGAGGAGACCCCCACGGGAATGGAACTTGAGGCCAGGGTGGTGGGGACCTCCTCAGGGGGTTCCAACATCTGGATCGGCTGGTCTGCGGATTTCAACGACGGATATTTCTCGGGCGTCCAATGGTATCGGTCCACGTTCGATGACGAGGGGTCCCAATGCTGGCGGGCCCATCTGTTGGACACATCCGAGGATGGGGACCTGACCTCGTTCGAGTACTGGGTCCTCTGCGCTGACGACAGCTCCGACCACTGCACGTTCAAGGGCATGATAGAGGACCATGGGGGACTCAGAACGGTCTACGCCCAGGTACTGATCTTTCCCGGCGACGATATCACGGTCTACTCAGTGCTGAAGGTCAACGTGGAGTTCAAGAGCAGCTACGTGGCCCCCGGTGATGGTGATGAGAAAGGGGATAAGGATGAGTTCCCCTGGGTCTTTCCGGCCTTCGTGGGCGCGCTGGTGATCGCGGGCCTGATCGTATGGTGGAGGGACAGGAAAGAGGAGATGGAGGATAGGTGAACTTGAGGTTTTGTTCAATTATCATTTAAGGGTATTTCGATCCAATCAACAAATGTCCAGGTGAGTCTTCCATACCCGTACCTTTTCACACCTGGCCAAGTTGACCTCTATCTTTCCCACAGAAATCTTCACTCATATCGAAAGAAATGTAACCGACTGACCCTGTTTTGATGTACAAATATGTATGGAAATCTTCGTCATTAAGTAA
>CBDVER010000031.1:0-9457 GCA_965373055.1 uncultured Thermoplasmata archaeon | reverse complement strand
ATCTTCGGTTTGTGTGGAGAGGAGGATAGCGCCTTCACCATTACCGCTGTTGATGTGATGCCGTCAGCATCGTAATCCCCATGTATCATTACCCCATTTTCGGACCTCAATCCCTGGAGGATCCTATCAATACCCTTTTCCATATCTGGCAGTAGGAACGGATCGTGTAGAGATCTCAGGTTTGGATTAAGGAAACGGTAGGCCTCTTCGTGCGTTTCCATTTTCCTTGCTATCAGTATCCTTGCGAGAAGATAGGGGATATCGAGCTCATTGGATAGATGACGCGCAAGATCATCGTTGGTCTTCCTGTACCTCCACTCCTTTACCGTGCTGACTGACATGGGCGAACTACCTGGCAGTTAACTTATAGGTTTTCGTACATAATAGCGGATAAGGGGGATGAGCGAAACTATCATGTTTCCTTGACCTTGAAGTAGAATCGAAGGTACACTGGCCCTTTCACATCGACCTTCTTCCCATGGCTGAGCGTATAATATAACGCCTTCGAATCGACCTTGAGGTTGATCTCCTCCAGTCCCCTGACGATCTCCACGGATTTGCCGGTGTGCCCTCTCTCCAGGCATTTCTCGATCTTCCAGGCCGCGAGATTTGAAAAAGCATTCGCATAGTTGATATCCGTCTTGACAGCACCGGCCTCCAGCATCCTTTTTTCCTCGATGGAGGGAAGGCCGAAGATGTCGCCGTTGAGCACGTATATTTCGTTCATCGCGGCAGGCCCCATGAGGCCAAGGCCCGCTTTCGCCTCTTTGAGGTTGATCTCCGCATGGCCGATTATCTCACCTTCTCCATCTCCCTCTGCCAGAGTAAGGGCCCCATCAATTTTGGTCAGTACGCCCTTCCATGCGGTCAGGCGGCCGGCCTCAGCGTTATCACCATTGTACGCTTTTCGATATGAATCATATATTGCCTTGCTGATGGTCCTCCCCATATCCGTCTGGGGGTACCTCTTGTATCTGATGGAATCGGAGATCTCCTGATCGGAGAGGTCCCATGCCTTGTAGAACTGCGGGAAGAACAGGGTCCTGATGTCGGGATAGCCGTGTTTATGCATCAATATCCTCTCGATCCCAAGGTCAAGGATGAAAACGTCCGTGTCAAGGCCCCTCTTATCAAGGATATCCTTTGAGATGAAGCCACAGGTTCCCAGCTCCAGGTCACCCCCGAAGATCTCAAGTTCTGTTCCCTTTTCGAAATATGGGAATGGGTACGGTTTCTCCACCATGGTCACGTCCTCGATCCCTATGGAGTCGAATAACCTACCCGCTATTTTCCTGCATTTCTCCATGGTGAGATCCTTATCGATAACGGCCATTGATAGGACGTGATAGACCTGGTTGTGCCTGGGATCCGGTATAGGCTCTCTTCGATACGCTACCGCAGTAGTGAAGAGCCTGATGGGCAGGGCCTCCTCGTTGCACGTCGCCTCCACCGTGGTCAGCCAGGAGGTGGGGATGAAGGATCTCAGCGTGATATCGCTGGTGGCGGGAGTGCCCTTTGTAAATTCTGGGATCAAGTTCATGAGATCGATCGCCCCGTCCATGTCCAGGCCCAGCTCTTCCATGATCTTGTGCAGGATCGATTCACCACTGGTATCATCATCCAGTGTATCCAGTAGATTCCAGAGTTCCGCCCTATCCAGGTCCGGGAATCGACTGGCTATCTGCCTGTCGACCTCCGGGTCTGGTGGGATGGGGTCCATACGGATCCAGGAGAGGTGGAATATTGAATTCTTGAAGACGGGATACAGGTTGCCCGTGAGCCTTTTAACCTCCTTGAAAGGGAGAAAATGCGATATCTGGATCTCGTCGAATCCGGAGGAGAGGAGAAGCCTTCTGAGGTTCTCCATCTCCTCCCGTATCGGGTGGGGGTTTCCCTTTCCCGAGAAGTACTGTGTCAGATCCTCCATCCTGGTATTCTCCAGGTTGGCATCACCGGTCACATCTTCACTCATCCTGCAGGTCCCCCGGTGTGGTATTGCTGCGGTAGGAATATAACGCGGTTGACAGCTCACCGCCCGTTCTATCCACGATGCCCCTCACCATGTCCTGTTTCTTCTTCAATTGTATCATTCCCGATGGATATACAAAACCTTCAATGAGGGAGGATAGCTCTTTCATCTGATCGTAAACGGATCTCGCCCTATCGATATCACCTGCGATCAGGTTGTTCAGGACAACCCTCCTGAGCTCTCCCACGGCATCGCAGACTCCTAGTATGTATGCTCTCGGGGAGAGGTTGACCTCTTCGGGCAGTGGAAGCTCCTCACCTTCGAGGGTTTTGGATAATATCACGGCTTCGGCCAGCTCCGTGAACCCATCTTCTATGAAATTGTATCTGAACAGGTAATGACGGTCCAGAATGGAGTTCAGCTTCTCACCCACCTTGAATGGGCCTGTTAAATCTCCTCTCTTTCCTGATCTTACCATTTTCGAGATGGCCGATCGGCACTCCCTGATGAGCTCCCTGGAGAGGGAGTATGCCCTCTCACGTAGATCGTCCTCTTCATCCAATGGGATGGAGATATGTTTCCGGATCTCCTCTGTGGAGGCCATGGGTACTAAAAAACATTGTGATATTTAAGTTATGGCAGTTGACATAGTTTAAAAATGGTCCCGGCTCCCGTTCTCCTTCAATCGGGGATCGAAGGACAATTCGGAGAAACGGGTACATTTCCCCTCAGATATTTGAAAAACCAATAGTTTTTCATATCCGGGAGCCTGATAACGCTATAGATTTAAAATTGCTGAAATCAAATTTGGTCCCGGCTCCCGGATTTGAACCGGGGATCTAGGGATATCGGCGGGGTACCGGGGCACGGTGGCCCCGGGAACCTACTACAGTCCCCCGCTATAGCCAGACTTAGCCAAGCCGGGTGTTGGTTGAGTCAGATTGGGCTTAAAGGATACTCCTATTTAAATGTTGAAGATAACCTCATATCATATGATTTTCCACTATGATATATACCTCTAGTGAGTCTTGTTATTGCGGGGTGTGGCCCTGGGAAACGTTATTAACCAAATACTCGATATCCTCCGAAACGTGACTATAGTCAACGTAAATAAGGCGCTCATATCGGTCTCCGACAAGGCCGGTCTGGAACCACTTGGCCGCACGCTCATTGACATTGGGGCCGAGATAATTTCTTCTGGCGGCACCCACGGATTCCTCACCGAGAGGTCCATTCCCTGTAGGAAAGTGGAGGATGTTACCGCCTTCCCCGAGATGCTTGGGGGGCGGGTGAAGACGCTTCATCCCAACATCTTTGGTGGGATACTCTCCATAAGGGACGATCCGCAGCACAGGGCGGATATGCGGGCCCGGAACCTCTCGGAGATCGACCTGGTCGTTGTCAATCTGTATCCCTTTGAACAGACCATAGAAAAGGAAGGAGTAACCCTGGAGGAGGCCCTCGAGAAGATAGATATTGGCGGCCCCTCGCTGATCCGCGCAGCTGCCAAGAACTATCGATTCGTGACCGTGGTGGTCGATCCCGGGGATTACCCCTCATTGATCGAGCAGTTGAAAGAGGGAAAAGGGATAGATCTACAGATGAGAAAAGAGCTTGCCCTGAAGGCTTTCAACCATACTTCATCTTATGATATCGCCATCGCCAATTACCTGCAGGAGAGGTTCAATCCAGATGAACCGTGGGGGGATTCCCTGAGATACCGTTTCGAGAGGGTGCAGGAGATAAGGTATGGGGAGAACCCTCATCAGAAGGGCGCATATTTCAAGGACCCGCGGTTCAAGGGGGTGTCGGTGGAAAATTCGGAGGTGCTCTGGGGAAAGGCCCTGTCGTACAACAATATCTACGATATCGATGCTGTGGTGGATATCCTCATGGAGTTCCCCCACCAGGAGTGTTGTGCCATTGTGAAGCACAACAACCCGTCGGGGGTGGCACTGGGCAGGAAGGGGACGCCCAGCCCGATCGCAGACGCATATATCAGGGCCCTGGAATGCGACGACCTGAGCGCTTTTGGGGGCATAATCGGGCTCAACAGGGAGTGCGATCTAACCACCGCCCAACTGGTCGTTCAGAGGTTCTTCGAGGTTGTGGTGGCCCCTTCATACGATGGTGAGGCCCTGGATCTGCTCAAGTCGAAGAAGAACCTGAGGATCATCAGGACCAACATGCCCATAGAGTCTCATGGCCCCCCCGACAATCGAATGATCAAGGTACGGGGAGGGGCCCTCATTCAGACGATGAAGTGGCCCGAGACGGACCCGATGAAATGGGATGTCGTTTCAAAGAGGAAGCCCAGCGACACGGAACTTGAGGATATGGCCTTCGCCTCCAGGGTTGTCAAGCACGTGAAATCGAACTGCGTTGTCCTGGCCAGGGACCTATGCACGACGGGGATAGGCGCCGGCCAGATGTCCCGTGTGGATTCCTGTTTCATGGCCGTCCACAAGGCGGGGGACAAGGCCCGGGGTTCGGTACTCTCGTCGGATGCATTTTTTCCCTTCAGAGACGGCATCGACGAGCTGGCACCTCACGGCCTAGTTGCTGTCGCCCAACCAGGCGGATCGATCCGTGATAAGGAGATCATCGAGGCTATCGATGATCATGGTATGTCCATGGTCTTCACGGGAGTTCGCCTGTTCAAACATTGACCCTCCTTGGAAGATGTTATAATACAGCCCTGGGATATCGGTATGAGGGTAGCCTTTGACAGATAATGTAACCGAGCACAAGGGGGGCCTCAAGCTTGCAGTGTTCGCATCTGGAAGCGGCTCCGACCTTCAGTCCATCATCGATGCCGTTGAGAGAGGCGATCTTCAAATGGAGATCTCGCTTCTGGTTTGCAACAACCCCGACGCATTTGCTCTGGACCGGGCCAAGTCCCATGGGATCCCCTCGGCCCTGATAGATCATCGCGGCCGCAGCAGGGATGAGTTCGAGCAGGAGATCCGATCCCAGCTAGAGGAACAACATGTCGATCTGATAGCCCTGGCGGGTTTCATGAGGATATTGTCCCCCGATTTCGTGAGCAGGTGGAGCGGAAAGATGGTAAACATACATCCGGCACTACTGCCCTCCTTCCCTGGCGTACATGCCCACAGGGACGCCGTCGCATACGGGGTAAAGGTATCGGGACTCACCATTCATTTTGTTGACGAGGGTGTGGATCACGGCCCGATAATATTCCAAAAGAGCGTGGAGGTCCTCGATGGGGATACCGAGGAGACGCTTGGAGAACGGGTGCTCGAGCAGGAGCATATATGGTACCCGAAGGTACTTCAATGGATTGCCGAAGGCAGGGTTCACCTGGATGGTAGAAAGGTGAGGGTTGAGGGAGATTAGATCGATCAGGGGCGTGGAGGATGGCGAAGGATTTCAAGATCGAGGCACCATTCGAACCGTCCGGTGACCAGCCCGGGGCGATAGAGGAGATACTCGAGGGTTTCAGGTCGGGAGAGCGGTTCCAGACCCTTCTCGGGGTCACCGGTTCGGGAAAGACGTTCACCGTTGCCAATATCATCAAGGAGCTGAACGTCCCCACCCTGGTCATAAGCCATAACAAGACGCTTGCCGCCCAGCTGGCATCCGAATACGGTGAGTTCTTTCCGACAAATTGTGCCGAGTATTTTGTATCCTACTATGATTACTATCAACCTGAGGCCTATGTGGTGCACAAGGACCTCTATATCGAAAAGGATTCATCCCGTAACGAGGAGATAGACCTGCTGCGCCACAAGGCGACCCAATCCCTCATGACCAGGAACGATACCATCGTGGTATCCTCGGTCTCCTGCATATTCGGCCTGGGATCTCCCGAGCAGTATCGGATAAATTCCCTTGCGGTCCATGCGGGGGACGCCATGGTCCGGAGGGATCTCATATCCCGGCTCGTGGAGATGCAGTATACCAGAGGTGAGACGCTCGAGAGGGGGTCCTTCAGGGTGAGAGGACAGAGGGTGGAGATAGTCACGATCGACGAGAAGCTTCTCTGCCTTGAGATCATGGGCGATCGGATCGAGACGATCTCTCTTGTGGACCCCGTGACCGGTGACGTGGAGGACCAGCAGGAAGAGGCATTGATCTTTCCGGCAACCCATTACAACGTTGAACTGGAGAAAATGGATGAGGTTCTGAAGGAGGTCGAGGCTGACCTGGAGGAGAGGGTCGGCTGGTATCTGGGTCAGGGGAGGCACCTCGAGGCTGAACGCCTCAGGCAGAGGACGCTCTTCGATATCGAGATGATGAGGGAGACGGGGTCCTGTGCAGGTATAGAGAACTACTCCCGCTATTTTGACGGGAGGCGGCCTGGCCTTCCCCCTTACACCTTGATGGACTTCTTCCCTGAAAGATACCTTCTTGTTATAGACGAATCTCACGTAACGGTCCCCCAGATCGGTGCCATGTACAACGGGGACAGGTCCAGAAAGGAGAACCTTGTGGAATACGGCTTCCGGCTCCCCGCAGCACTGGACAACAGGCCGCTCAAGTTCAAGGAGTTCGAGAAGAGACTATCGATGGTGTTGTTCACATCTGCAACTCCCGGACCATATGAAAGGGAGATCTCCGACCGTATTGTCGAGCAGCTCATACGCCCCACCGGACTGCTCGACCCGGAGGTGATCGTCAGGCCCACCCGGGGACAGATGGAGGATGTGCTCGCCGAGATACGGTCCAGAATAGATAGCTCCGAGAGGGTATTGATAACCACCCTTACAAAGAGAATGGCGGAGATGTTCTCGGAACATCTGGCGGAACTGGGGATAAAGGTCCAATATCTCCATTCCGATGTCAAGACGATGGAACGGGTTGAGATCCTTCGGGACCTGAGGATGGGAAAATACGATGTGGTGGTGGGGATCAACCTGCTAAGGGAGGGATTGGACCTGCCGGAGGTATCCCTGGTCATCATAATGGATGCGGACAAGGAGGGTTTCCTGAGGTCGGAGACCTCCCTGGTGCAGACGATCGGCAGGGCCGCAAGGAACGTATCAGGGAAGGTGATCATGTATGCGGATAATATGACCGGGTCCATGAGCCGGGCTATCGGCGAGACCAACAGGAGGAGGGGGATACAGGAGGAGCACAACCTGAGGCACGGCATTACGCCGGCCACCATCAAAAAGGAGGTGAGGTCCATGATCCGGGCGGGCATCACCAGGGATGGTTCCACGATACTTGACAAGGGGCCGGAGGATATGGACGTTGATATCCTGATCGTGGAACTTGAGAACGAGATGCATATTGCAGCTTCAGGGCTAAGGTTCGAGGACGCCGCGTTGATAAGGGACAGGATAACAGAGTTGAAAAGGGAGAGGAGATGATGCAGGAAGAGCCAATGGGTTTGATGCTGTACGGGTATTGTGAGGAACACGCCATGACCATCAGGGAGAGGTTGTCGGACCTGCTGGGAGGGAAGGTCATCCTGATGTCCGCTTCAGGAAGGGAGGAGGAGAAGGTGGGGGAGATATTGGAGGATCACGAGAACACCACATTTATGGAGGGGGATGTGTGCTTTGCAATGTTGCTGGGTTTCTCCGATCAACAGATCAAGGATACGCTGCGAGGCTTTCCCGGGGATGAGGGTATCACAAGGCCGATATTCACAACCCTCACACCGACGAACGTGGAGTGGACCATCTCCCAACTCGTTGCAGACCTTCAGGAGGAGGAGGCTTATTTCAGGAAGATGAGGGGGCGAAGGTCGAACGGGGAGGATCCCGAATGACCATCGCCTGATACCTTGGCAAAATCTAATTACCCTGATGGGATACGGGCATAGAGATAGATTTGCCGGAGGGAGAAACATTGAGCAGGACAGATGATATTATCGAGATGGATAACAGGTACGGTGCCCATAATTACCATCCTATTCCGGTGGTGATCTCCCGGGCGGAGGGGCCATGGGTCTGGGACGTTGAGGGAAAGAGGTATTTGGACTGTCTTTCCGCCTACTCGGCCGTGAACCAGGGGCATAGGCACCCCCATATCGTGAAAGCGATGAAGGATCAGGTGGACAGGCTCGACCTCACCAGCAGGGCGTTTCACAATGATGTGATGGGGAATTTTCTGAAAAAGCTCACGGAGTTCTGCGGTTTCGAGAAAGCCCTTCCGATGAATACGGGGGCCGAGGCGGTCGAGACCGGTATAAAGCTTGCCAGAAAATGGGGTTACGAGGTTAAGGGGATACCCAAGGATAAGGCCGAGATCATAGTCTGCAGTGAGAATTTCCACGGCAGGACCACAACGATAGTGGGGTTCTCCTCCGATCCCGATGCCTACGAGGGCTTTGGCCCCGCCACACCGGGATTCAGGATGATCCCATTTGACGATCAGGATGCGTTGAAGGGTGCGATAACGGAAAACACCGCTGCATTCCTTGTAGAGCCCATACAGGGTGAGGCCGGTGTGAAGGTCCCATCGGAAGGATATCTGAGAGGTGTTCGTGAGATATGCTCCGAGAACAATGTCCTGCTTCTGCTTGATGAGATTCAGACCGGATTTTGCAGGACCGGAAAGAGGTTCTGCTGGATGTATGAGGATGCAAGGCCCGACGTCCTGCTGGTTGGAAAAGCTCTTGGAGGCGGGCTATATCCGGTTTCCGGGATACTGGCAGACGGTGAATTGATGGATATATTCACACCTGGAACCCACGGTTCCACATTCGGTGGAAATCCAATAGGATCTGCCGTGGCCATGGCTGCATTGGATGTTCTCGAGGATGAGGAGCTCGACATCAGGGCCAGGGAGCTTGGCGAATATTTCATGTCAAGGCTCAGGGAGATAGGGTCGGACAGGATCAGGGAGGTCAGGGGTAGGGGCCTGCTCGTTGCGGTGGAGCTGTTCGAGAGCGCCGGCAAGGCCCGGGATTACTGTTACAAGTTGAAGGACAGGGGTATTCTCGCAAAGGATACCCACGATACCACCATACGGTTCGCACCGGCGCTTACCGTGGAAAAAGCGGACCTGGATTGGGTGGTGGATCAGCTCAGAGAGGTCCTGAAGGAGTGACCTCACCACATTTCGAGCCTGTTCTTCCCAGCCTGAGGGTAGAATATCGACCAGAGGTCCTTGATACCCCTCATGTTCATTGAGGTTGATGACCCGCATGGATCGCCGTACATTCACCCATCAGGGTGCTGTCTCGAACATTTATAGAGAATGACTTATCTACAAGCTTATTATTCGAATGACAGGCAGAATATGGCGAAGGATAAGATAACGATCCGGGGTGCAAGGCAGCACAACTTGAACTCCATTGATGTGGACATCCCAAGGGATAAGCTGGTGGTGATAACGGGGCTTTCGGGGTCGGGCAAATCATCCCTTGCCTTCGATACCATCTATGCCGAGGGACAGAGGAGGTTCATAGAATCCCTATCATCCTATGCACGCCAGTTCCTGGGGGTCATGGATAAACCAGACGTGGACTCCATAGAAGGGCTCTCCCCTGCGATCTCGATCCAGCAGCAT
>CBDVER010000030.1:0-9589 GCA_965373055.1 uncultured Thermoplasmata archaeon | reverse complement strand
TAATATATCTCACGTTATAAATGTTATAATGGTGAATAATGTGAAAGTGTTCCTTACAGCGCTCACTATCAATAGAAGAAAAATAAAAAAAATTAAGGGGAAGCGAACTTCCCCTTACGATCTGAGGACGATCTCGATGTTGACGCCGTCAGGGACCTTGATCCTCATGAGGGATCTAAGCGCCCTGTCGTCCGCGTCGAGATAGATAAGCCTCTTGTGAACCCTCATCTCCCAGCGGTCCCAGGTCTCCGACCCTTCGCCGTCAGGTGATTTCCTGCAGGGGACCACAAGTCTCTTGGTGGGAAGGGGGATCGGACCTGAAAGGTTGACACCCGTTCTCACGGAGATGGATTTGATCTGATCGCATACGCCGTCGATGCTCTGAGCATCGGTTCCGGTAAGTGATATTCTTGCTTTGGCGACCAATCCAACTCCTCCCCGAGATCTACTCCTTCTTCTCTATGTCGAGACACATTCCCGCAGCCACGGTGGTACCCATATCCCTGATGGCGAACCTTCCAAGCTGGGGGATCTCCTTGGCCTTCTCGATGACGAGGGGCCTTGTGGGCTGGATCTTGACGATCGCAACATCCCCGGTCTTGAGGAACTGTGGGTTCTCCTCTTTCACCTGTCCGGTCTTGGGGTCCATCTTCTTTGTCAGCTCCATGAAGGTGCATGCCACCTGGGCCGTGTGAAGGTGGAATACAGGTGTGTATCCCGTGGTGATCACGGAGGGATGGGAAAGTACGGCTATGTGCGCGTCAAAGGATTTGGCCACGGTGGGAGCGCCGCCTATTGGGCCACAGACATCTCCCCTCCTGATATCCGTCTTTCCAACACCTCTTACATTGTACCCGATGTTGTCACCAGGCTCGGCACTGTCCATCATCTCGTGATGCATCTCGATGGATTTCACCTCGCCGCCTGCGCCGGATGGTGCGAAGGTCACCTTGTCGCCAACCTTGATCACGCCTGTCTCGACCCTGCCAACGGGAACGGTTCCGATACCGGTGATGGAGTATACATCCTGTACGGGGATCCTCAGGGGAAGCTTTGTGGGCTTCTGGGGGACCTCGAGTTTATCGAGGCACTCTACCAGGGTAGGTCCCTTCCACCATGAGAGGTTGTCGGACTTTTTGACCACGTTGTCTCCGACGAATGCAGAGGTGGGGACGAACTGAACGTCATCGACCTTCGTTCCGACCATTGCCAGGAGCTTGGAGATCTCCGCCTTGACGGAGTTGAACTTCTCCTCGGAGTATTTGGGCTGGGTGGCGTCCATCTTGTTGACGTTGATGATCATCTGCTTCACACCAAGGGTCTTGGCAAGGAAGAGATGCTCCTTAGTCTGGGCCATGACACCCTCGGGTGCTGCCACGACAAGAACAGCTGCATCGGCCTGGGATGTGCCGGTAATCATGTTCTTGACGAAGTCCCTGTGGCCGGGTGCGTCGATGATGGTGAAGTAGTATTTGTCCGTGGTGAACTTCTTGTGTGCTACATCTATGGTCACACCGCGCTCTCTCTCCTCTTTGAGGTTATCCATGACCCACGCGAATTCGAAGGAGCCCTTGCCCTTTGCCTCGGCCTCCTTCCTGAACTTGTCAATGAGGTGCTGCTGGATGTGGCCTGTGTCCAGTAGGACCCTACCCACTGACGTGGACTTCCCATGGTCTACGTGACCTATGAAAACCAGATTTATATGCGGTTTTACTGTTGCCATTTTTCTTCCTCCAATCAGGATTATTCTTCCTTAACTGCTCCTTATATTTAATATTGGCGCATAGTGTAACTTATGCTGCGTAGTAATCGGCTGTGGGTGGATCGGGTTTCAGGCCCTTTCTCGTCCTTATCTCCTTTGTGACATTCTCCAGAAGTTCCCTGGGTATGGGGTCGAAACCCGCGAATTCGGTTGTCCAGAGCGCCTTGCCCTGGGTCGCCCCCCTTATCGAGGCGGCGAAGCCGAACAGCTCCGAGACCGGAGCTTTGGTGATGATGGTCACCTGGTCCCTCTCCATGGGCATATCCTCGATGGTACATCTCCTGGTGTTGAGCTGACTGTTCACGGCCCCCATCAGGTCCTGGGGTACGGAGACGAACAGCTTCTGCTTGGGTTCAAGCAGTGTTGTGCCCGCCTCTACCATTGAGCCGTAGATACCGGACCTTGCCGCAGGTATGACCTGACCCGGCCCCCTGTGGATGTTGTCCTCGTGGAGCTTTGCATCCATCAGCCTGACCAGAATGCCCTCTACGGGCTCCCATGATCTCGGCCCCTTGTCGATGGCCTCCTTGAAGGAGTCGATGAGGAGCTCCTTCGTCTCATGGAGATACTGTATGCCCTTTGTGCAGTTGGAGAAGATATTCGCACGGTGTATCGTGAAGACGTGTTTGACCTCATCCGGGGCCATTCCCATCTCCGTGAGCTCCTTTGCCAGTTTCTTGGGCTCCTTGATCTTGACATCCATCGGGATATCCCCTTTCTTGATGGCATCAATGACCTCCCTGGGCAAGGGGGACACCTTGAAGTAGAACCTGTTGTGTTTGTTTGGGGATTTCCCCTCGAACGACCTTATGGATGGCCCCAATATGGCCTCCCTGTACACCACAATAGGCTCGGAGGTGTTGATCTCGATCCCGTGTTCGTGGTCGATCCTGTATTCCGTGATCTCGAGATGCAGCTCTCCCATGCCGGACAGTAGATGCTCTCCTGTCTCGTTGTTTATCTCCACCCTCAGGGATGGGTCCGCCTTGGCGAGCATTCTGAGGACCTCGACCAGCTTGGGCAGGTCCTTCATGTGTTTCGCCTCAACGGCAACGGTGACGACGGGCTCCGATATATGGATGATCTTCTCGAAGGATTCCATCTCCGGATCGACGGACACCGTCGAGCCCGCGATCGCGTTCTTCAGGCCGGCAACAGCTATGATGTTCCCGGCTATCGCCTTGTCCACCGTGATCCTATCCGGGCCGACGGAGACGGAGACCGACTGGGCCCTGTTCTTTCCGGGCATTCCCAATACAACGAGCTCCTGCCCCCTCTGGATCGTGCCGGCAAACAGCCTTCCCGATGCGATCTCGCCGGCATGGGGATCTATGATGATCTTCGTGACCATGAAGACCGGGTCGGACTTCTGATCGCATGTGATCATCGCCTTCCCTATATCCGATCCTATGTCGCCGTGCCAGATGTGGGGGATACGATACTTCTGGGCTTCAACGGGGTTTGGAAGATGCTTGATGATCATGTCCAGGAGGATATCGTGAAGCGGCGCTATCTTTGCAAGCTCCTTCTGGGTGCCGTTGTTGAGGTGTTCGTATATATCCTTGAACGTAACTCCCCTCTCCTTCATGTATGGGATGGATATTGCCCAGTTATGGTAGGCCGATCCGAATACCACGGTACCATTTTCGGGCTTTACGAACCACTCGCTGCCGAACTCCTCGGGGACCATCTTCTGGATAAGGTCGTTTACGTGCTTGATTATCTTTCCGAACCTGGCCATCATATCATCTGGCGTTACCTTGAGCTCGTTGATGAGCCTGTCCACCTTGTTGATGAACAGCGTGGGCTTCACCTTCTCCTTCAGGGCCTGCCTCACAACGGTCTCCGTCTGGGGCATGACTCCCTCGACGGCACAGCAGACGATGACACAGCCGTCGACGGCCCTCATCGCCCTGGTCACATCCCCGCCGAAGTCAACGTGACCTGGTGTATCGATGAGGTTGATAAGGCGTTTTTTGCCCTCGTACTCATGCACCATGGACGCATTTGCCGCATTGATCGTTATGCCCCTGGCCTGCTCCTGCTCATCGAAATCCAGTAGAAGCTGCTTTCCCGCGAGCTCCTCGGACATCATGCCCGCACCCGCTATGAGGTTGTCGGAAAGCGTGGTCTTTCCGTGATCGATATGTGCTGCTATCCCGATATTGCGTATCAGTTCCGGTTTATCCATGAGCTTCTGGGCTTCACGGACATTATCCTCTCGACGTCCCATTTTCAACTCCCCTGGTTGTTCTCTGGATCTTGAACGATATTATCATAATTTGCGATCAGTGGGCCGATTTGGCCACCCTCTCCAGCTCCTCTTTCTTGGAAACAGCGAAGCTCTGCATATCCCTGTTGGAGGCTGCAAGAAGTTCTGTGGCCAGGCACTGGGATATGGATTTCTTGTTCTTGTGTGATGCTCTGATCGTGCCCACACAGATATTCCTCAATGCGGTATCCAGCCTTCTGGAGGGCGAGGAATCCACGGATTTAGGGACAGAGATCCCGCCGAACTTAAGCCTGGTGACCTCCTCTCGGGGGGCGCTGTTCTCAAGGGCTTTTACAAGTGTCTGGATCGGGTTCTCCTTTGTCCTGTTAAGGATGATCTCGAAGGCATCGTATACCACCTTGTAGCTCTTGGTCTTCTTTCCGGTATACTTCTCGGTCCTCATCATCCCGTTGATCAACCTCTCGACGATCGATATCTTGGCCTTGTAGAAAGGTTTGTTGGCGTGTCTGGCACTTGAATGTGGAACGAGCGCAGGTTCGAGGTTGATAAGGCGGGCAAGGCCTGGATCTTCCACGATAACATTCGTTACATTGTACTTGCCGAACATCAGCTCCTCGGGAAAAGGCCCCTCATCCTTCTTATCCTTCTTTCGTGAGGATCTCTTTGGCTTTTCCTCGGCCTTGGGAGCCTTCTCCTCTGTCTCCGCTTTCTCCTCTTTGGACCCTTCCTCTGGTTTTGCGTCCTCTTTCTTGGCCTTTGGCTTTTTCTCGGCCTTGGGAGCCTTCTCTTTAACGTCGACCTTCTCCTCCTTGACCTCTTCCTTGGCCTCGGTGGCGGCCTTTTTGGCCTTTGGCTCTGCCTTCTTCTTTGGCGCCTTTTTTGGCTTTTCCTCCTTGACCTCTTCCTTGGTCTCGGCGGCGGCCTTTTTGGCCTTTGGTTCAGCCTTCTTCTTTGGCGCCTTTTTTGGCTTCTCCTCCTTGACCTCTTTCTTGGTCTCGGTGGCGGTCTTTTTGGCCTTTGGCTCTGCCTTCTTCTTTGGCGCCTTTTTTGGCTTTTCCTCTACCTTCTTATCCTCGGCAGCGGATCTCTCTTCCTTGTTGCTCTCTTCCTTATCAGCCATTTAAAATGCCCCCTCTAACGTATCGGTTTCTCCTTTCTTCCACGAACCATCTCATCCAGGGAGACATCGTTTACCTTGATAACCTTGTAACGAACACCGGGGATATCCCCATAGGACCTTCCCATACGCCCACCGATACCTTCGACCATCACCTCGTCGTGTTCATCAATGAAGTTGATAGCCCCATTGCCAGGTGCGAATGCGGTGATCTGCCTGCCGTTCTTGATAAGCTGTATCTTGACGCACTTCCTGATGGCGGAGTTGGGCTGTTTAGCTTCAATACCCACCTTCTCCAGAACGATACCGCGGCCCTGTGCTGAGCCTCCGAGAGGATCGGATCTCTCCCTGAGCCTGAGGACCCTCCTCTTGTAATATCTATCATTCCATCTGTGTTTCTGAGCGTCCTTGGACAACTTTCTTGCTGTATAAAGTCCCTTAGCCATTTTGGGAACACTTCCTTGAGGATAATTAATGCCCGTTACTAGAGACTGGTATATATATGTTCCGAGTAAAGGAGATAATAATCGCTGTTTTTCATCGATCGCCCATCCATCCGACCGGAGCCCGAACCCGATAACTGGTTATAGTTTCCTCCGAATGAGGTAGAGGAACAGTCCGATGGAGAGGATTATGGAGATAATGAAAACACCCATAACCCATTCTGTTCGTCTCCAGATTGGCTCTTCTGGCTCCTCCTCATCTATATTGAAACTGATGGTCAGGTCGTTATTCGTCTCATCTTCCTCTACCCATTCTCCATCGGGGTCCACAAAGGCGACTATCCTGTACCTGTGGAGGGGTGAGAGCCGTATGTTCTTGAACTGGACCGAAGCCGTTTCATTGGTCAAAAGGAGGTCCACTTTTGAGGTGTATGTGGTCTCATAATCCGTATCGATATCCCTTACAGAAATGATAACCCCGACATTCGCAGCCTCTGTATCTCCGGAGTTATGAACGGAGACTTCGACCGTGTACATCCCCGGGTCGATCGTATTGTTTCCCGGGTCCAGATATCCGATCCCACCAACCGTCAGGTCGGTGAGGGTCAATTCTACAAAGGAGACGTTAAGGAAGAAATGGAATGAGCTTTTCAGGTCCGGGTCCTGATAGGAGGATACGTTATCGCCAAAGATACTGATGGTCACGTCATTCCTTCCCACCATATCAAATGTCATGGGGATCTGAAATCTGGTTTCCGATGAGCTCAAGGTTGTCAGGTCCTTTGTGACAACCTCTATTCCATTCAACAGGATAACGGCCCTGAACTGCATGTAGCTCTGCAGCCCGAATGACCGGACCGAAAAAGATATTATGCCCTCTTCTCCCAACAGGGGCTGATCGGGTTCGGAGGATATGGAGCCGTTGATCATGTAAAGTCCGGGTGGAACAGGTGCGTTCCCGATGGATAGTGTCAACTCCTCCGTCCAGTTGCCGATCACATCCTCTTTGGTTGAATTGATGCTCAGGTAGAATGTATACTTTCCCTCGGGAATGGGGAAATCGATCGAGAGGTTGATCGATATCAACTCCGTGGATCCGGGGCCTATAACGACCCACTCCGGATGGATGACCTGGATGCCAGGAACGTATTCCAACCCCTCGTGTTGGATGAGGACCGTCTCGTCACCGTTTCCCATGTTGGTGATGAAGACATAGTACGTTATCTTCGCGCTGCCGTTCTCGGGAGGCTCCTCGATGGATCTGTAGTTCGAGGGTACTGCGAGCTCGATCGAGTGAAGCTGATTCACGGTGAGATCGATGATATGTATCCACCAGGTGGGGTCTGGATCGTCCTCATCTATTTTCTGAAGTATCTCCCCATCAGTTGGAAGGGGAGATGTGGAGATCACGAAATAACCCCTTTTACCGCCTGCCATCGAACCCTCCGGCACCCCTATCGTGCAGTTCAGGCTCACACTTGTTCCCGCTTTTACGGTTGTCCTACCCCGGCCATTCTCACAGTATAGATCATCCTCGGAGATGAAGGTGTGGTCGAAACGTTCCACGATGTTGCCTCCGTTGACCAATGTGATCAACGTTCTCATGGAGGTACCAGGGTCCATCGATCGGTCAACGATCTCCTCCAGTATTGAATCCGTGTAGTGGACGCTGTTTATTCCGAAGTGTAACCTGACATCCCTTGTGACCCCGCCGCCCAGTACCCTGATATCGAACCAGGCCTCACCGCTTGGAGCGCTCGGGGGGATCTCCACCGAGATCCCAATAGGTAAGACCGTCTCCTCATGGCCGCCGCCGATAACCTCCCAGGGATCGATTGTGACGTCCCTGTCAATATCTATGAAATCGATGGAATCAAAGCACTCTATACGGATGTTGGTAGTATCCAGGGACGTTTTCAAGGTCAGGTTCATATGGAATTCCACGCTGTCTCCCGGGTTTGCGGATGGGCGCTCCTGGTCGTCCACCTCTAACTCGAAGGGTGTTATATCCACCATATCCTTGCCTATGATGATGATGTCATCGATCATGAAGCCCGCCTCTTCCAGGCCGGAGGGAATGTATTCTATCCTGATCTGGATGGTCTTGCCCACGTACTCGCCCAGCTCAATTCCCGGGATGGTGGTATCCCCGTGATATGAAGGGTGTGTGGGCTCGGCCCAGAGGGGTTCCCCGGGAAGGTTGGATGTATTTCCGTTCAGGATGACGGTGTGGTTCTCCGGATCGAGGTCCGAGTACTTGTTGTCCTTAAGGATCTTGAAATCCTCCTCTCCCACAACGGAGACCTTGTGGAACAGGCCCCCTCTCCCGTTTGGGCCAGATTCGTGTATGTGGCCCCTGTACTTGTATAGGAGATATATCTGAGGCCTGCCGGTCCGCCATTCGTGCATGTAGGCATCCGGGTTGAATCTGGATAGGTTGATCGGAGGTGATGTGAGGGTATATACCCCCGTCGTAGGGGCCATTCCACTGGTGTCGTTCCCTACGTAAAGAACGTCTGGTGAGGTGTGTATGTCCCCATCCGCCCGGGCGAGTGGGTTCTGGCTTATATGCCATCTTTGATCCGCAGGGGCCCCCTGGGTAGATATGTTCCATCCCTCCAGCGACGAGCAGTTCCATACCTGGGTTCCCACCCACCAGCCGTGATGAAAGTTGGTGGATTGGGTCACAATGTACCTCCCCAATCCATCCGACCACGTGTCCGTTATCGGTAGAATGTCGCCGGGAACGTAGCAGGAGAGGTTGATCGCGTAAGACCCCGCGAATTGAGGCGTCCATTCAAATACGATCTCCTCTGACAGTATCCCGTCGCCTCCCTCGATGTCGATCATCCTGAAGTCCTTGTGCATTATCTGACCCTTATCGGGTTGTGGGCCATCGTACCAGTATATCGTCAGGTTGACCTCGATGTTCCTGAAAGGAATGTCCATCTGGTTCCGAAGCCTTGTAACGATGGTGCTCGACCTTCCAATTATCCCAACATTGAGCGATTCCCATTGGGATATGCCCCCTGAAATGACATATGTCGATCCCTCGTCTATCTGGACCCGTTTATAATATTGACCCCGTGTCATGGTATCGGGATCCTGGGGATCCATGCCAACGGCCGGGAGCGAGGATAGAAGCAGAAGTGGGATCAGGAGCAGTGGGAGCGCCCGGTTTGAACACCGGAATCCTTTGGAACTGCCTGACCTCATGTTAAGTGGAAGCTATTGAAGGTTTAAGAAAATATCGGGTATATGCCTAACATATGGGCGGTGATCCCCTATTTATTCCTGGCCCTGTCCAGGGTATTGTTGAGAACGGCCACGGCCTGATGTGCCTGGAGAACCCTTGGGCCGACCGATATCGCTCCGTGGACACCCTTCATGATGGAGTCCCTCTCCTCGACGGACAGGTCCATATCGTCGGAAAGAAAGAAGAAGAGATGGGGGCCTCCCCTCGATATCATGTCGATAACCTCGGCGTCGTGGATATCGTCTCCATGTTCATCCAGGAGAAACGCCCTTCCCACCATACCATCTATGAACTCATCGAGTCCCCCCCTCGAAATGTACAATCCTGGGGTAGGGCACAAGGGCCTCCTCAGGGCGGGGGACAGGGGAAGGTTCAGGGCTTTCTTCATCAGCGCGGCCGTGGACCTCTCATCGGGATTGAGATATTTTACATCACGGCCGGATACCGTAAGGATCTTGGGCGGGTCCTTCCCGCCAAGCAGGATCATGTGGATATTGGTGTCCTTCCTGATCTCATGGGACAGAAGCAGTGCCGTATTGATGCATCTGGCCAGGCCGTCCCACCTCCCTGCGGCCCCGCAGAGGTCGTTCAGTGGGAAATCCGGAGAGGTCTCGGCCCGGTGTCCGATGATGACGAAGTTGACCTCGGAGATCTCCAGCTCGATCAATCCTTTTTTATCCATGACAGACCGCCCCAGGCTGTGATGGAAGCCTATTTTTCTTCCTTATGTTTTTCCTTTTCGTAATGGTGGGGAAGTGAGACCCAAGCGACCCACTGC
>CBDVER010000029.1:0-9797 GCA_965373055.1 uncultured Thermoplasmata archaeon | reverse complement strand
GGACCTCTTCCGGCCGTCCTGTTCCCTGGCCCTCCTGCGGCCGTCCTTCAGTATCTCCTTGACCCCATCTATGTTGAAATGGGGTATCCTTCCATCCTTGACTACCTCCTGGGCGATCATCTGGGCATATTTCTGCCTGTTGATATCGCTATCATCCATCGTCGTCGCCACGAGGATCTCATACCCCGACCCCGTGATGCGGGACCTGAGAGGTGATATAATATGGGGCAGGTCCTGGATATTGCACGCCCCAACGAATACGAAATCACATGGGACCGCATCCAGCTTCACGCTTGCCCCGGAGCTCTGTGGGTTCCTTCCAGAGATCGGAAAGACCTTCTCCTGCATGGCGGTAAGTATGAACCGCTGCAGGTGCCCCAGATGGGGGATCTCGTCTATGAATAGGACCCCCTCGTGTGCTTCGTGTATCGCGCCGGCGATCACGCGCTCGTAGGGGGGAGTGCCAAGATGGTCATGGCCTCCGTAGGGGTCATGTCTGACGTCTCCGAGCAGCTCCGTCTCGGAGGCGCCCGTTGCCATTATGAAATTATTGCGGTTAAGCGGCAGAAGTATCTTCTTGGGGGATGCCCTTTCAAGTTCCCTCCTGGCCTCCAAAGCCTCCTGGCTCAGCTCCCTTATCCGTGGGCCGGCGCTCTCGTACACCACAACCTCTTCCCTTCCCTTGACCATCCTCGTGGTCTGCACCTTCTTCCCGGCCCCGCCGCCGGGATTAAGGGTAACCTTCAACATATCCTCGATCCCCTTGAACATGTTCGAAAGGTCCAGAGATGCCGTTGTGACCCTCTGGTCCTTACCCGCCTGCTTTAACTGCTCACAGTTCGGGCAGGTGGCCTGTCCTATCGGGGAATAGGTTCCACAATGCTGACATCTATACCCCAGCTTCTCTGCGACGCTTACCGGAGCATCCACGGGCGATATCAGGTTCTCCTTGGCCCGGGTCCTCCTGACCTCCTCCTCCTCGACCTCCTTCTGGTTCTTGATCTGAATGAAGGGCCTCTCGGGCGATTCGGGATTGGAGATCACATATATCTGACTCCTGGTCCTCGGAAGATGCAGGGCCAGTGCCTGTGCGATCATGGATTTGCCAGTTCCAGGGGGGCCAACAAGAAGGAGATGTCTCCTCTGGCCTGCCGCCACCTTCGCCAGCTCCACGGCATCCTCCTGTCCGATCACCCGTTCAAGCGGGTCAGCAGGGATCGATATCTGGGATGTTGAGATAAGCTCGTCCAGCTTGAACCCCTTGACGGGGTCCAGGGTGGGAGGCCGCGGATCGGCGGTCCTGGCTTTCTCCTTTACGGCCTTTCTTCCCACTTGGCTCACCTTCCTGCCCTGAAAACTTCGTTCAATAACGCTCATATATCAAGGTCCATCTTTGCCAGAACCGTTATGCCATCGGGCTCCTTGGTGAGGTTTCCTTTCTTGGAGCCCACGAGGAAATCGATCTTCTTCTCCACTGCAATATCCAGAAGCCTCTGGGAGATTATCCCATCGAAAACGACGGCGTGGATCTGGTCGGGTGAGGTCTTGATCGTATCCGCAAGCTGCCTGACGGCCAGCTCCTTTACAACCTCCCCTTCCTTGTTGAGCAGCATCGCCTTCAGGGTCCCCGATAGGGTCTTGAGGATGTCCTTGTATCTATTCACATCCTTCTCTTCCGTCCTGGTGACCACGCTGACCTTTGGTTTTTCAGCATCCATCTTCTTGACGGGCTTCATCTTGAGGGAGGGTTTGAGCTTCATATCCCTTCTGTCGGTGGGCTTATCCTTGATCTCCTTCTTATGAGGCCTCTGTTCCTTGCTCCCCTTCCTGTCGTTATCCTTGCCATCGGACATGTCGATACCGTGGATCTCAACATACTGGTCCAGGGGTATCTTGTTCCTGAGCGCCTTGATGATCTGCTTCTGTGTAAGCTCCTCCACCTCAAGGGCCTTGGGCGCCTGTGAGATGAAATCTATCTCGGCGACCTGGAACATCTCCTTGAGGATCAACTCTCCACCACGGTCACCGTCCACAAAAGCGGTAACCACCTTCTCCTGTGATAACTTCTTCACGGTCTGCGGTATCGATGTACCTCCCACCGCGATAGCGTTCTTGATCCCGTATTTGAGAAGGTTGATGACATCGGATCTGCCCTCACACACGATTATCGCGTCCGATGAGTCCACATTGGGCCCTGCGGGGCACTTGTCAGGCCCGTACAGGACGACCTCATCGACCTGAACGGCCTGCCTCACGGAGTCCGCAATATCCAGGCCTGAGACCTTGGTCTGTGAGAGCATATCCGACAGAAGCTCCTTGGCCCTGTCGATTATCTTCTGCTTCTTCTTTATCCTCACATCGTCTATTCCCTTGATGTTTATCCTGGCCCTGCAGGGACCTATCCTATCGATGGTCTCAAGGGCGGATGCGAGGATCGCGGTCTCCACCTGGTCTAGCGATGAGGGGAGAAGTATCTTCCCCTCGGACTTTCCCTTCTTGGAGGTGAGTTCCACCTCTATTCTGCCCATCCTGCCGGTCTTCTGGAGATCCCGTAGGTCGAGCGAATCCCCGAGCAGACCCTCGGTCTGCCCGAATATCGCACCGACCACGTCGGGCTTCTCGACAACACCCTCTGCAACGAGGGATGCTTCTATCAGATACTTTGTAGTTGCTGGATCTAGATTCATTTTATTCATTCTCCTTTATTCTTTTTCTCCGATCGCTCGGATCATTTCATGTTACTGTTCCATGCTGGAAAAAGTATCGACCCCTGTTCATTCAGGTCCTATGGCATTACACCCTTCTTGGGGTGTCCATCCCCCACCACCTTTCCTTGATCCTTCTTGTCCTGGATTGTGATAGTGATATTAAGCTTGGTTAGGCCCGCTTCCAACGAGGGGACCGATCTGCTTCTTCCATCCCTTATTAAACAATAGGTCATATAAATATATTTCTTTGGATAAATACCGAAAGTCAAATGGGCATTTCATATTAAAAAAGGCCAGAATAATAACAAATACATCCGGGGAGGCCATGGAGATGTCTTACCTGTATCGCCGGATTACCATGGATAATATTATAATCCACTTATCTGATAAACCCAACAGTCACAATGAAACGAATAAAAGTCATCAACGACCCGGCCGACATGGTGGCCCTGCTACGCGCCATGGACTCCCCGGTGAAAAAAGAGATCTTCCAGTTGACCACGAATAAATGGGTTACGCGCAAGGAGATCGAGGAGCTCTACGGGGAGGAAGGGTCCAATGCCCTCAGGTTCTTCGAGAAAATGCACCTTGTGGAGACATCCTGGCAGATAGACTCGGAGTTCAACAAGGAGAAGACATACCACTCATATTACGTATCCGTCCACATCAACACATCCGCCTCCATAGTTGAGATCTCGGACGTGCTGTACATCGCCGCAATGTCCGAGAAGGATTACAAAGAGCTGGAGGATAGGCTCTTCGATATCGTTGGCAGCAGGGGGACCTTCTCCGGGGACCTTGGAAAGGACCTGGAGCTGAACCCAACAATGCTGAAGGCGTTGGTGAAGCGATCGGGTCGGCTCGTCTACCGCGGGCACAGGATCGAGAGGATCTCAGACGAAGAATGAGGTGCCTTGGATGGGCGCTGATAGGGAGAGCAATGTGCCGACCCCGACGCGGGTCGAGGTCCTCAGGCTGGGCCACAGGCCGGACAGGGATAAGAGGATCACCACACATGTTGCGTTGGTAGCCAGGGCCTTTGGTGCCTCGGGGATCTACGTGGACACGAAGGATCCAAAACTGGAGGAGACCATCGTCAGGGTCAACGGCCAGTTCGGCGGCGATTTCAGTATCAAGACGGGCGCTTCCCCCCGATCCATCATGAACCATTTCAGTGGTACGATAGTCCACCTTACAATGTATGGAGAGGAGGTGGACGAGGCCATCAAGGAGATCCCAAAAGGAGAGGACCTGCTGATCATCATCGGATCCGAGAAGGTGCCCAGGGAGGTATTCGACCTGGCCCACTTCAACGTGAGCGTGTCCAATCAGCCCCACTCGGAGGTATCGGCCCTTGCGATCTTCCTTGACAGGTATTTCAGGGGGAGGCAGCTCGGGATGGATTTTCCCGGAGGGGAGATCACCATCCTGCCTGACGGTAGGGGCAAGACGGTGAAACAGGGCGATGATGTCGCTACGGAACGTAAAAAGAATGGGCTGATGGACAGGAGGTGGAGCGAGGTGCCCTATCCTGACCAGTGTCTGGATATACTGTCATCCGCAGGCTGCTCCAGCATCGTTATCAAACACTCAAGGGCAGTGTATGACCTGGGCATGGAGATGGTTCGCCGCTCGGAAGAGGCGACGGGTTGTGCGGTAAACGGGATGAATATCACAATGCTTTCTGCGGGTTTGCTCCTGCACGATCTGGGGAGGTCCAGAACGCACTCGATCAGGCATGCGATCATCGGCGCCCAACTCGCCGAGATGATCTGCCTTCATCCCGACATAGTCGCGATGATCCGAAACCATATTGGGGGTGGTCTGCCCGCGGCCGAGGCCGTTGAGCTGGGCCTTCCGGACATGGACCTGATCCCACTCACCTGGGAGGAGAAGCTCGTGTCCCACGCGGATACGCTTGTGGGCAACCTCAGGCGAAGGTCCCTTGACAAGGCCGTGGGGAGGCTTGAGAAGGAAGGGGCCGAGAAGGGCGTGGAAAGGATCATGGCCATTCACGCCGAGCTGGAGCGATATCTATCTATCGATATCGACCCCCTGGTCGATGATTGATATCCTCACATCGAATGAAAATCTATTAACCTTTCATCCTGCATATCTCACTATCTGGCAAGGGTGTATCCATTGAAAAGAAAATACGCGATACCACTGGTGATCGTTACGATTTTACTGGGGGCGGGCTTACTTCATATTCTTCTCCGTTCCGATAGGGAGGCCCCTTCGGAGCTCTCACCACAGGAGTGGATGGAGCGTATCAACGAGGCCGTGTCCGTCCGGACCGAATTCGTCGGCAACAGGGTCATCGTCCTCGACAGCAGCGATGAGGAGGCGCCCGAGACATCGATAGCAGCAAGCGCTGCAACCGTTTTCCGAATTGGACCCGTTATGCATTACAATCCCCTCCTGATCACCGATGTCAGATCGGACCAATACTCCAGGTACCTCTCGCTGACAGATAGGTCCACGGAGATGATCAACGGAGACGATGCATCTGCAGCCTCGATCGACCTGGCCAGGAAATGCTGGAGCCGTTCCGACCTCATCATGATCTATTCAAACTATTCAGCGGGCCTTAGCGGTGTTCCGCTCGCATCATATTTCAATATCCCGATGATCTTTTCCCGAACCATTGATGGAGAACTGAAGGGCCTGATGGAGGATCTGGGATGCAGATATGCCATCGTTCTTGAAAATGGTCCAAAACCCTCCGTTCCGTCCATGAGGCTGCTCATGGAGGATGTGGTTGACATCAACGCTTTCTTCTGCTGGGCGCTTCAGGTCAACGGGGACCAGACCGATTATATCCTCCTGACCAACCCAACCGATGTGGAGAATGCCTGGGGCGTGCCGGGCCACCTCCCCATCGCCTCAACATCGATGGTCGCAGGACAGGTGGCAGCTTACAGGAAAGCCGTGATAGGATTCGTCGATGGATACGGGGAGGATGAGCTGGGGCTGGATCACGATGACCTTGAGAACTACAATCAGATGGGGGCCAGCGCCGATGTTGCCAACGGATACGCAGCATCGGCAAAGGAGGAGATACACCGCCTTATCGGCTATCTGGGCCGGTATGGGCCAATGACCCCCAGATTCGTGGGTCTGGTGGGGGACCCGATAGGGATCCCGTTCCATTACGAGTACTTCGATCCAGGGTCCAATGGGCCATTTTTCTCAAATACCAACCACATTGCATCCGATTACTACTACGGCGATATCGAGGGCGATGAGAGGCAGGATATCGCGGTGGGCCGTTTCATGGGCCAGTCGTTGACGGACATATCCCTTCTGGCGGTGAGATCACTCGGATTTGAGGAGTACAGCGACCTGAACTTCGAGAGGGGAGAGGATATCGTACAGAGGGTCTATGACACATTGTCCCCCGACTGGAAAAAAAATGCAGGGGTGTTCGTGGGAACCTCTAAACCCTTTCCTCTTCCAGGAGCACTCAAGCACATGAAGAAGTACCACTACGAGGTGCTGGGCTCCGCCGGGATGTTCGTTACCTCGGAGGAATCCATGCTCCTCAACGATATCACTGCGGATATGGTAATGGACCAGATGAACTACCTCATGTACTGTGGGCACGGCGTCCACTACGCATGGTACTCCAACAGGGTCGACCACATAGATGCTGCATTCGTGTCCAGCATGAAGCTTAAACCGGGGTTTACGGCCGTCATGGCATGCCTTACTGGTCGTACGGATAACATGGAGAACGGACTTGACGATATGGTATCCATGTCATTCCTCCACGCCGGACTCAACGCCTATCTCGGGTCCACCAGGCTGGCCTATGGACTGTTCAAGGTTGGCGACGGGGAGCAGGGCCTCCTCCTGGATACCGGTGCGCTGTACCTGATAGATAAGATAACAGAACATTTCAGCGATGGGACCATGCCGGTAGGTGAGCTCCTGATGGTGGCAAGGAACGACATGATAGATAGATGGGGGATCGATGAGAACGACCAGTACGGGCTGGAATCCAGGGTGGCGATGTGGGAATACCTCTGCTACGGCGACCCTGCCTGGACCCCTGCAAGATAAGAAGGGAGATATGCCCATTTATCAACGATTATTCTCGTTATCGAATTCACACCCTGGATCACCTAAAGATTATTATCAATTGCCGACTTTAGGTCATCGGGAACATCATGACTCAGAGCAAGGATAGCATCAGGAAGGAGAAATCGAGGATCAACCACCTGCTGGACCAGGAGAACCGCACCTGTGCAAAATGCAAGGACAAGAAGATCACGGGATGCAACGGGTGCTTCCATCTCAAGAGAAAGGAGAAACTTCAGATACAGAAGGATGCTATCATCGAGATGATGAAATGATCGAGGTGCCCTGGCCTACTGCGGGGAGTGTTCAAATTGCCACCTGACGATAATATTAGGGAACTGGAGGTCGGGGAGCTGTACTCCGTCCTGAAGAGAAGGGGATACTTCTGGCCCTCGTTCGAGATCTACGGGGGCGTGGCGGGATTCGTGGACCTCGGCCCTCTGGGGGCATTGATCCGTGATAATATCGAGAGTATCTGGAAGGAAAAATTCCTGCTCGAGGAGGGTTTCCACCTCGTCGACTGTCCGTCGATCAACCCGGAGATCGTGTTCGCCGCCTCCGGACATCTCGAGAAGTTCTCTGACCTTCTTGTGAGATGCAGCAGCTGTCTGCTGCCCTTCAGGGCCGATCACCTTCTGGAGGATGTTATCAAGAACCCTGATGCGCTCGGTAAGGACGACCTTGCAAGGGCCCTGAAGGAGAACGATATCAGGTGCCCGGAATGTTCCTCCGAGCTTGGGGGTCCGGAGGAGTTCAATCTTATGTTCTCAACGTTCATCGGGCCGGGCAGGGAGAAACTAGCCTACCTGAGGCCCGAGACGGCCCAATCCATCTTCATGGACTTCAATTCCCTCTACCGCTACAACAGGGACCGCATGCCCTTCGGCGTCGCCCAGATCGGCAAAGGGTTCAGAAATGAGATCTCTCCAAGGCAGGGCATGCTCAGGCTCAGGGAGTTCCACATGGCCGAGGGAGAGTTCTTCTTCGACCCGGATAACCCCTCGTTCCAGGGGGCGGGGAGATACCGCGATCTGGAGGTGGACCTGCTTGCAAGCAGCGACCCGAGAACAGCGATCCATACCACCCTTGGCAAGGCGACCGATGAGGGTATCATCGGCTCCGGATTGCTCGCCCATTTCCTGGGCGTCACCCACTCCTTTGCCACGTCGATCGGGATCCCGTGTGAGGGTATGAGGTTCAGGCAGCACATCCAAAGTGAGATGGCACACTATGCACGTGACTGCTGGGACCTCGAGGTGATAACCTCCAGCGGGTGGGTGGAGATGGTCGGCGTTGCGGACAGGTCCGCATACGACCTCAACCAGCACGCGAAAGCCTCCGGTGTCGATCTAAGGGCCAGAAGGAGATTCGACGAGCCCATCGTGAGGGAGATAAGCAGGCTTCAGCCGAAAATGAAGGAGATGGGGCCGATCTTCCGGGGAGATGCGAAGATGCTGGGCCAGGCCCTTTTGAGCCTTGACCCGGAGAACCTGAAGGGGCGCATATCATCCGGTGAGCCCATCACGGTGATGCTGAGGGGCGCGGAGGTTGAGATACCATCCAACTGCTACGAGCTGGTGGAAGGTCAGGAGCGCATACATGTGGAGCCGTTCACGCCCAACGTGATCGAGCCTTCATTCGGCATCGATAGATTGATGGTGGCCGTACTCGAACACGCCTACCGAGAGGCCGGGATCAGCCCAAAGGGGGGAGAATCCGAGGATGGGACCTACAGGATCCTAAGTTTGGACCCAAGGGTCGCACCCGTCAAGACAGGGGTGTTCCCCCTTCTGAACAAGGACACCCTTCCCGAGCTCGCCTCTCCGCTTGATGATCGGCTGAGGCGGCGTGGGATCAACACGTACTATGACGTGAGCGGGTCGATCGGCAGGAGATACGCAAGAATGGACGAGATCGGAACGCCCTTCTGCATCACGATCGACCACCAGTCCATTAAGGATGGAAGTGCCACGGTGAGGGAGAGGGATACCGGAGAGCAGGTCCGGGTTCCTATGGATAAAATTGTGGATCTCATCGATGATCTCTGCCGGGGCAGGGTATCCTTTGAGAACCTGTGATGGTACCTATCCTCCATCACCTGTTCCTCAGATATTTCACCAGCAGGAACGGGGATCCCAACATCAGCCCGAAGAGGCACATCACCAACCCTATGACGACTATCCACCCCAATCCCTCTACAAGGAAGGATATCACGGGGAAACCCCAATCGGGAAAGAGCCTTTCAATGGCCAGTGTGAAGATCATCGTGCCCCCCAGGATCATGATCAGGCCGATATATGAGTTCTTGAAATCCTGACCTGACGGGGCCAGTGAAAGGGTGAATGAGGTCGCCAGATAGAGATAGAACACGAACCAGAAGGCACGCAGCTCCCAGAGGTTCCTGTAGATAAGATCCCAGGCGGCTCCAAGCGTGCTCAGGAACACCTCGCCCATGCTCCCCGATGCAGTGTAGTTCCAGGAGATATCACAGCCGAGAAGCAGGTCGAAGAGCAGCCCTATCAGAACGATCAGCAGCGGGATGCCGATGAAGGGAGCCATTGATATCAACGTCTGTCCCAGAACCCCTCCCCTTGGTTTTCCATGTACGACCTCGCCTCCAACCCTGGAGATCAGGGTGACGCTCGTCACCCTTGCCCCCATGATCTTGCAGGCCGCCCAGTGGCTGCCCTCATGAACGATTATCCCGGGAGCGGCAAAGAACAGGTATATCCAACGTGGAAGCGAATAGGAGTACATCCGATCCAGCAGGTGGCTCATGACGACAAGTGCCGCAAACCAGAAAATGATGTTGATCACATCAGCAAGCATCGTGGGTGTATCTGCGGTAATGATATTCAATTTTTCTGTGAGGTTCTGTGAGGAATATAATGAAAAATCTAAACCCTATTATTGGTGTATATAGTGATGATCATCAATATTCTCGATATGCCATAAATACACCAGAGGATTATCCGCTATCCTGGAACAAAGTATGGAGTGGAAAGA
>CBDVER010000028.1:0-9837 GCA_965373055.1 uncultured Thermoplasmata archaeon | reverse complement strand
GCCGACTTGCCAACTTCCGCTGACGTTTCCGGTAGCGTGGCAGTTCTTCGATACCTTGCCGCCGTTGTATCCAACGAGGCCGCCGACATCATTCCCTCCGCTGACGTTTCCGGCTGCGTAGCAGTTCGATACCAGGCCTGCTTTCTTTCCCACGAGGCCGCCGACTTGCCAACTTCCGCTGACGTTTCCGGTAGCGTGGCAGTTCGAGACCGTGCCGGTGTTCTCTCCCACGAGGCCGCCAACATTATTCCCTCCGCTGACGTTGCCGGTTGCGTAACAGTTCAATATCCTGCCACCCCAGTTATTTCCCACGAGGCCGCCGACATCATTCCCTCCGCTGACATTGTCATCAATTAAAGTGATATTGTTCAGACTTGCCGCTGAATAAAGATAGCTGAATAAGCCCACATTAGATGTAGCTGTTCGATTAAGGAAGAGATCGGCGATATTGAATCCCTGCCCATCCAGGGAACCCGTAAACCTGTTTCCGAAGCCTCCGATCGGGTCAAATCCGGACCCGGAGTTCCAACTACTCGTAACAGATGCGTTGATGTCATTTACAAGAACATAATGTGCGCTTGAATTGGCACTCATGTTCTGAAGCTGTGTCACATTGGATATCTGGTATGGGTTCCCGATGGTTCCGTTTCCTCCTGCAAATGAAATAGTACTTACAGCTTCCGCTGGTCCCAAAAGACTAACAGACGATACGGTCAACATACCAAAAAAACCTACAGATACCAATGCAAGGACCATTAGAAATGAATTTATTTTACGATGATGCAAATAATCACCCCCTAAGGTAGGGAATAGTGTGTATCAACTTAATATTTTTGATATTATGGTTGCGAACACAATAATTTCAACTTATGATCGGTACTCTCGACCTATATGACCAAAACCCACGTTAGTATCGTAAGTTGCGTTTTGGGCTATGTTATCGGTATCAAATGTATCTTTGGAAGTTGGTGGATATTTATTTTTATCCCATCTCTCTGACAGAGTTCATAACATCTTCGAAGGCTGGAACCTTGATCATTAGTGCCTCCAGCTCGTTATTCCAACTTTTTTGTAATCTCATACAGTTATTATGGAATTCAGTATCCTCGAACGACAGAGAATAATAGGCAAGTTTTTCGTTGACCAGTTGTATGTTCAGGGGGACTCCGATCTGAAACAGTCGATATAGGTCATATAGGTCTCTGGCCTTCTGTCTCGTGTAAATGGTTCGAACCTTCTCTGCAAGCATCTCCTCTTTATGCATCACATTCATCACATAAGGCAGAATGTCTGGATAGGGTGGGTCAAGCTCTATGTTCTCTGGTGTTCTCACGATGGTCTCTCGCTTGCTGACCTCTATCCTTATTGTGCAGCCACCCCTGCCGTTGTGATATAATGGGCCTTCGATCTTCAACCTGAGGCCCGTGGTCCTCTCATCGTTGAGATGTCTGTCAGCGGCCATATTGAAGTTATGATCTTCTATGGCCCCTATAGCGATCTGTTCGAGGTATAGGGGTTGGAATCGTTCTACCTGTGTGAAGTCAAGGTCCTCACTGAAGCGGGGTAATACTCCGGTTTTTTGTAGGGCTGTACCCCCCTTGAAAACGAGTATCCCTGCCATTTTTCGTGATAGGGCGCTCAGAATGATATGTTGAAAGTAGTCCTTCTCCACATGGCCGAGGGAATATCCGGTTATCCCTACATATTTTGAGAGTTGATCTCGGTTCATTCGATCACCCTGTTGACAATGACTCGATATTTCGCATCATGCTCACCCCTTCTTGAAAGTGCGGGATCCAAAGGGATGTAAGTGTCTGATATTGGCCCCATATCCTCTGATGAGAGATCATAACCCGCCCTTTTTAGAATATAACCCAATCTCTTGATGACCGTTTGCTTACGGGTCTGTCTTGCAAACCGTATCGTCTTGGTTGCATTGATGCCCTCCTTTACACAGGCCATTATCTCGTCCAAGGGAAAGTACCCGGGGTGTTGGAGGCCATCGATTATGATCTTCTCCTTTGAGGCGATGTTCGCAGCTTTTGGTATGTAGACCTTATTGAACCCCGTAATGAACTCTTTGTTTACCCTTATGAATTGGATCATATAGATTCCAGTATGTAACTTGATCTCTATCTTACCTGAATGGTCAGCGTTGATGACATCTATGACCCTGGGTGTTTGAGTTGTGATATTGTAGTAGGCTAGAGCGGCAAGGCCTGTCACGTAGGATGGCCTGTAGATACCGGAAGCGATGGAGAGAATATCGGTATCAGGTAGACAGTATCTATTGCGCATAACGCGGATGAGGACGCCCTTCTCAGTGAGTCGTGATAGTTTTACGGCTACACTCCTTGATGACAATGCAAGAATGGATGTAAGCTGCTGGGACGTGAGGAGTGCAGATCGCATTGGCTCCAAAGAACGTGTAAGTTCAAGATCGTTCATTGATGCAGATATATTCGTTATAGTATATGTGCATTATGAGGAATAACTTAACAAATACGTTATTTATCAGGAACAAAACACATTATCTTGATGGCTATGAAGATCAGAACGATCCGAAATGGATGTGATTTTCATACCTAAGGCCTCCCAGGCACCGTATTGGTGCCAGGAGGCCGTACTCACTTCTCGACCCTTCAAGCTCAGAACAACGAGTTCAGGAGAATGAACAGGGGGACGAACACCAGAGAGACGATGGACATCAGCTTGATCAGGATGTTCAACGAGGGTCCGGAGGTGTCCTTGAACGGATCTCCTACAGTGTCGCCCACGACCGCGGCCTTGTGGGGATCCGATCCCTTGCCGCCGAGTGCGCCGCCCTCGATGTATTTCTTTGCGTTATCCCAGGCGCCTCCCGAGTTCGCCATCATCACGGCGAGCACGAAGCCGGTCACGATGGACCCGGCCAACATGCCTCCCAGGGCCACGATCGATATCGAGCCCACGATGATCGGCGCAAGCACAGCGATAAGCGAGGGTAGGATCATCGCCTTGAGTGCCGACTTGGTGGAGATCTCCACACACCTCTCGTAGTCCGGCTCCGCCTCCCCCTCAAGGATGCCCTTGATCTCCCTGAACTGCCTCCTGACCTCCTCCACCATCCCTTGAGCCGCGGTCCCTACCGCCTGCATGGTTAGGGCGGAAAAGACGAACGGTAGAAGGCCGCCAAGGAACAGTCCGGCGACCACCGCCGGGTTGACGAGCGTGAAGGAGCTGAGGTCGATCCCCGCCGCGAGGGTGAAGGCAGAGAACAGCGCAAGGGCGGTAAGGCCGGCAGAGCCTATTGCGAAGCCCTTTCCTATTGCTGCAGTGGTGTTGCCCACGGCGTCGAGCTCCTCTGCCCTCTTCCTGACGTTCTTTCCAAGTCCAGCCATCTCGGCAAGGCCTGCAGCGTTATCCGCAACAGGCCCATAGGTATCTGTGGCCAGGGTGATCCCCAGCGTGGAAAGCATACCAACGGCTGCCAGCGCGATGCCGTAGAGATCCGCAAGGTAGTACGTGATCATGATCGTAGCGACCACCGCAAGAACAGGTACTATCGTTGATTTCATCCCAAGCGCGAGCCCGGAGATGATGTTGGTGGCCGCTCCGGTCTCGGAGGCCTTTGCAACACCCCTGGTGGGCGCCTTCTTGTCCGAGGTGTAATACTCGGTTGCCTTTCCTATCAGGATCCCCGCACCCAGACCCGTGATCACGGATAGGAAGAGCGGGAACACCACATTACCATCCTTGAAGATCAGGAACATGACGATAAGTGTCGCTACGGCCATGATTATCGAGGCTCCGTAGATACCCCTGTTGAGCGCCTTGTGGGGGTCTCCCTTGCCACCCACAAGCAGGGTCCCGATTATCGCCGAGATGATTCCCATGCCTGCAAGCAGGATCGGAAGGATAACGGCCCAGCCAACGGAGCCGCCGTGTATGAGATCGCCGTTCCTCATGACTGATATGCCCACGATACCAAGGGCCATCGAGGCTATGATCGAGTCAACGTATGATTCGAAGAGGTCGGCTCCCATCCCCGCCACGTCGCCAACGTTGTCACCGACGTTGTCCGCGATCGTTGCGGGGTTCCTCGGGTCGTCCTCCGGGATCCCGGCCTCGATCTTGCCGACAAGGTCGGCGCCGACGTCGGCCGCCTTGGTGTATATGCCTCCGCCGACCCTGGCGAAGAGGGCTATGCTCGATGCGCCGAAGCCGAAGCCGAAGAGCATCTCCACGTTGCCGAAGAAACCATAGAGAAAGGTGACGCCAATTAGCCCCAGGCCCACTACAGTGAGCCCCATGACGGCTCCGGAGTTGAAAGCGACCTTCAGGCCGGAGTTGATCGAGTCCTTGCAGGCCCAGGCGGTCTTGGCATTTGCCATTGTGGCCACCCTCATACCAATATTCCCCGCAGTGGCGGAAAAGATTGCCCCAAATATGAATGCGGGAACGACCATCCAGACCATGCCAAGGGTGAAGACCATAATGAGCAGGACCAGGACGACGGCACCTGCGAACACTGCGATAACCTTGTATTCCGCATAGAGGAATGCCTTTGCACCATCCCTGATGTAGCCGGATATCCTCTCCAGGTCCTCATTGTCAACCTTCCGCTTCATCACGGTTCGTGCCAGTATGAACGCGTAGAGCAGGCCCACGGACGCGAAGACCAGTGAGAGCCATATGAAAAAGTAGTTTCCCTCGGTGACGTGGAAATCAAGCGTCTTTGAGGCGGTCAACCCCCCTACCGTCACCTGAAGGCTGATCGGGACGGAGGCATCCTTGTCCTCGCCCTTGTACCTCGCCTCGATCTTGACGGTGAGCTGCTTTCCACCGTCGACGCCGGCGATCAGGTACTCGATATCCTTCTCGATCTCGGCCGTATCGTCGTCCCCGATAAGGTCGTCGCCGTCCCCATCCAGGATCTCGATGATCTTGAATGACCAGTCGGGTTGGCCGTCATCGACCATCATCACGATCCGCATGTCCCTTGGGTCCACATCCGGATTCACCACGAAGACCTTCACCTCCATGCTCCTCTCCTGGTCGTAGATCATGTCGATGACGAACTTCATGTCACCGCTGTCCAGGAAGTACTCATCATTGCCGTTCTCGGTCGTGATCATCGACTTGTCCACGCTCTCGTCCATGCCCGGGCCGGCCTGGGAAAATGGCACAAATGCCATACCCAGGAGCAGGCCGAGCAGAACGAGGATCCCTATTGTCGCCTTTCGCATTGAATACCACCTGATCATCATATTTTCAGACTTCTGTATAGTACAGGTCGGTGGGGAATAAGCCTTCATTATTAATAACTATTTATTAGCGGATCCTATGAGGAAAATATCTTTCACCAGGGGGGTTATTTTCTCCCGGGTAGTATCTTTGTCCCTCTGGGTGGCGACGTGCGACCTTTGACAACCTCGCCCCTTTGGCCCCCCCTCCTGGGCTTCGGACCTCGAATGGGCCCACTTCCTCTCCTTGAAAGAGGGGTTTCCCCCTCCACCTTGACACAGGCCTCCCTGGAGAGGACATATACATATGCAAGAGAGATGCCCAGGAAGAGAATGGCGACCAGAAGGATCACAAAAGCGGTGCGGAGAAGGGACTCGTGCACCGATCCATTGAAACTGTTGAACACTATAAGTGCCAGAGATACCATGACAAGCAGTATTCCGCCCATCTTGAGGACCCTTGGGATCCTCTCCCTTGGGCCCATGTCCTCCTCGATATGCTCGATATCGCCCGAGCATTCGGGACAGCGGTCCAGGCCCTTCCACAGCTCAAAGGTCACATGGCCACATTCAAGACATCTTACCACCTTCATCATGGTGACCCCCTCTGCCCGTAAAGGGCCTGGATGATCGCGTCCTTGAAATAGAGGTCCAGGGACCTCCGCATCATCCTCGCCATCATGAGGTTCAGGAAGATCCCGGAGACCGTGACGGGGCCTGTTCCACCTGGGGTCGGGGTTACCATGGAAGCCCATCCATCAAGAGAGCCCACGTCGACGTCCCCCACGATCCCCGAATCGACGGCGTTGATCCCCATGTCGATCACAACCGCCCCCTCCTTGACCATATCGCGGCCTATCAACCCTTTCCTGCCCACGCCCGTGAGGAGGATGTCCGCACGACGCGTCACCGCCCCGAGGTCCGCTGTTCTCGAGTGCGCCAGGGTGACCGTACCGTTTCCCCATTCTGTTTTCATCGAAAGCAGTGTGGACAATGGCCTGCCCACGTCCCTTCCCCTCCCCACGACCACCACATCCTTCCCATTCACATCTATGCCATAATGAAGCATGATAAGGAGGGCGCCAAGTGGGGTGGGTGGGATGAAACGCGGCCTGCCAAGGGACATCAGGCCGTAGTTCTCGCATGTTACCCCCTCCACATCTTTCTCGGGGGGGACCGCACTGACCAGGTCGTACATATCCAGTCCCCTCGGCAGTGGGCTCTCGATCATTATGCCGTCCACCTCGTCGGACCCGCCGTCCAGAAGAATAAGGGACCTGGCCTCTTCGAGGGAGATATCCGAGGGGAGTTCCCTGACCTCTGTATCGATCCCAAGTCTCTCGCCTTTTCTTACCTTGGACCTGACGTAGATCTCCGATGAGGTGTGTGATCCTATCATGTAGATCACAAGCCTGGGTGGGTCTGACCGGTCGATAAGCCCTTCTATCTCATCTTGGACCCTGTCAGCAACAGGCTTACCCAGCAGCCTCTTCATATAAGATAATCCCCAAACTGACACTTAAAGGTGAGTATCCCCGTGAATATGTTCATGAAGATACGGAGATGTACCGGGTCAGGAACTCGTAGAAGGCGGTGGAGATCTCACGTTTCTGATCGTCATCCAGTTTCTTGAACTCGTCCAGGACCATGTAATGGAGGCCTCCCAGCACCTTTATCGCGAAGAGGTCGTCCCTGAGTGGATTGATGGTCGCCTGGGACTGCGTGTGCACCTCGCTCCCGAAGATCTTGTAATCGTGGGTTGCCTCTTTGACCAGATACAGGTCCATTTTACGGAAGCCAATATGCTGATAGCCATGTTGTTTCATGAGGATGAATGGGTAGAGGAACTCACCTGTGTCCTCGAACTCGATGGGGTTCCCCTCGATCATCATTATTTTCCCCAATACCTCACAGCAGTCCACGACCATCTCCTCCACGGTCGTGTACCCTCCACTCAATTTGATCTGGGCCAGCTGATCGGAGGATTGGTTCACGGCACCCGCTCCGCCCTGTGCAGGCATCTCCACCATGCTCTGTCCGCGGCACCTCGTGCAGGTGATGGTGTTCGGACCTGGCTGTACATAGGCATTGAACTGCTGCTGGCAGTAGGGGCATATGAAAGCGGCCACCTGTTGAGCCTGTCCGACTGCGGCAACCCCGCCGCCCCCTTTGGATGGGGGCTCCATGGGGTCGGGAAGGGGCGCCGACCCCTGATACTGGTAGAGATAATACTTGTATGGATTGAATGGATTCGCCATTGGATTGGGGTCCTTCACCTCGACAACGAGAGAACATCCGTTCTCGTGGGCGTATTTCTTTGCGCTGTCCCTGAGGCCGGAGATGCTCATCGCCGCCCTGAACTCAATGGGCGTGCCCACCAGGGCATATCCAATACCAGCGAGCATCTGCGAGTAGTTGTTGATCTCCTGCTTGTTGGCCTCCATGAACTTGACGGCCGCCGCACCGGATTTCTTGAATAAAGATGGTGACATCGCTATACCTCCAACTCGCCATACTCCATGGAAAGCTCATTCTCCATTGAAGTGTATGTAAATGACAAAACAGATATATTTAATTTCGCAGGCATGCTCAATCCTCTTCCATCTCCTCCGAGAACAGGGACCCAAGCAGTACCTCCCTCTCGGGAAGCTTGAGCAGGACCTTCGTTGCCAGATTGTAGGCGAACTGGGGCCTCTCCCCAAAGGTGTACATGAGGAGCTTGGACTTCTTTCCCTCGCCTATCACCTGGACCTGAACCGCCCATTTTCTCCCCTTCCTGTCCGTCGCCACGAATCTCTTGATCCCGCGGAAGATGGCATCGTTGACGATCTCGTCAGCAACCTCAAAGCCGATCTTCTCCAATCTACCACCCAATGAGCCGAAGAGCTTTTTTGGAGACACCTTCACGATATCGGTCTCGAAGGCCCACCTATACAAGTTGGATGTGAGGATCCTGTAGCCGTCCTCGTCAAGGTCCAGCGGCATGAATTTCGGGACCGTCACCTTGAGGGGTTCGGTATCGAGTGATATGTTCTCCTCCACCCGATACTTGAAATCGAAGAACAACAGCTCGAAATGGAAGGCCTCCTTCCCCCCGACATACAGGGGGTCAAATTTGACCTCTATCTCCACCTTCTCATCCGGGTCCACCATCGCCTGTGAAATGCTCACCTTGCCGAACCTTCCAAGCAGGCTCCCCCCATCGAACCTGGCCCTGAGATTTCCCAACGGGTAATCGGTGGTGTTCTCCAGGGTGACCCGGTACACAATATCATCCAGGTTTCGATCGTACTCCCCCTTTGACGTGAAATGGAACCTGTGGTCTATCAGGAGGTTCTCGTCGTCGTATCCCCCCTCGTCCACAGGAGGGCGATCCTCCTGGAGGTAGTCCTGATAATCCCTTCTCCTGGCCTTTTTCCTTCCGAACAATCTATCAAATAGAGCTCTTACCATCCAGATCACCCCATGTGGATCACTTCTTCAAGGCGGCGGACATATCTCCGCATCCTGAGATCAAAGGTCTCGGTGATATCACACCTATCATCACCCTTGTAAGCTTTTACTATATAAGTATTTTTTTTATATGCTGTGAAAACCCGCCTCATCCGAAGAAACCGGACCAGGTCTCCAGCTCCCCATCATCCATGGCGGCGGTGGGAAAGAAGGCGGCGACCGACTCCCCCTTGTCGTGAAGGAGGGGATATGAGGGGATCTCATCGAGGGATATTGGATATATCACCGCCTGCGCATCGAGCTTCATCAGGGTTGACATCAAGGCGCTCTCCAGATCTTCTCCCTCGATATAGAAAGGCCTCTCCCCGTGGGGGTCGGCCCACATATCGAGGTCCTCCTTCCAGCAGCAGGGAATGACCTTGACCCCCCTCCGCTCCATCAGGAGCCTTGAGATGCGGACCCTCAGATAGATCCTATCCCTCTCCATCTCATCCCTGTCGCCGATCCCGGGAAGATAGAGGATCGACCGGCCCTGGGTGGAGGAGGGCATTCCCCCTTTCCCCCGTATGCGGCTTGTGAAGATATAGGCCATGCTGGACCTTATCTCCACCTCGAACCAGACATCCGGGTCCCGAAGGTCGACGGAATTGGCCCCCTCGGGAAGGTGCGACAGTACCGCCGACCCGCCGTTGATCGCGATATCCTGACTGGAATAAGGGTGCTTGCCCACCCTCTTTACCTTGAGGCCGAAGGTCATGTTCTCCGAGATGTTCTCCTCTCCCACCTTTTTCAGACACTCCATGATCCCATCCCAGGAGGACGAGCAGGGTTCCACCTGGCTGAAGGAGTGTATGCCGTTGATCGTCTTGAGGACCGCCGTGGTGGCATCGGGGTCAGAGGTCTCGATGAACACCCTACCCCTCTCCTCCTCCACAATATGGTCGATGTTGCTCTCCATGAGGTTGTTCTCCATATCCTCCTTCAGCCTGTTTATGAACCGCCGCCTCACCCGATCGCTCTTGAGGCCTATCTCCGCATATCTGATCAGGAACAATGACATTATTTCCACACCCCGTATATCTCCCTTTTACAGTTACTGCAGATACCATCCTTGAACCTTTTTACCCGGGTTGAGTATCCATCCCTGTTGATCAGGACC
>CBDVER010000027.1:0-10078 GCA_965373055.1 uncultured Thermoplasmata archaeon | reverse complement strand
TCGAATATGATCTGAACCGATACTTTCTGAGCGATTACTTTCCTCAAGGTCACCATCTGAGCGGACCCCTCCGCGAAGGTTAGACGGATCCTTAGATCCGTTGTCACCTTGAGGGTAAGACAAATCTACCGATTTGTTGACATCGCGAAGATAAGACGAATCCACTGATTCGTTGGCATACGAGCCGACACTTCGGCGAGGGTTAGATGAAACATTTGTTTTATCGCCACGGTGAAGGTTGGATGAATCTACCGATTCATCAGAATCCAAGCCTCTCAATGTTGGGAGAAGCCTAACTTTGACACTCATCTGTGCTCAGATATCAAAGTTAGGCTGTACTCAGATGTCAAAGTTAGGATGTATGACCAACTCTGGATCGGTCAAATAAAACGGAAACCGATGAGCAAGTAAAACGGACATAATTTCCTTTCCTCTCTCTGCAAGGATCAATGCTCGTGAGAATGTTTGTGACCGTGGGGATGCCCCTGAGGATGATGCGTCTCCTGTCCCCTCCCCGGCCTCATGTTCCCGAACGCGCTGACCATTATCTCCTCCATCGCCGGATGTATGGTCTGGGCCTTCGCAAGGGGCATGTACGTACCCTTGCCCGCGTTCATCAGGTATACGAGCGGCTGTACCATCGCTGTGGCGTGGGGACCGATAGCATGAGCCCCTAATATGACGCCGTTATCGGCGTTCAGGATCACCTTGACGAAGGAGCCCTCATCTCCCATGGCGTACCCCTTGATAGCATCCGTGTACTTCGCCTCCCCCACCCTCACATTGTACTTCTTCACGGCCTCATCCTCCTTCAATCCAACCCCGGCGATCTCCGGATAGGTGAACACCGCATGCGGCACCGCGTGTTCGTCCAGCTCCTCCATCTTCCCCTCGTCCCCCGCCATCATGTTCTTCCAGGCGACATCCGACTCGTAGTTGGCAGTGTGTCGAAAGAGGTTCCGGCCGATCGCGTCCCCGATGGCCCAGATCCCCTCCACGTTGGTCCTCATGTACTCATCGATCTTGATCCACCCCTTCCCATCGGCCTCCACCCCGGTCTTCTCCGGGTGAAGTATATGCGAATTGGACCCCCGCCCGATGGCAACCATGATCTCCTCGCCGTGATAACGATACTCCTTCCCCGTCTTCTTGCTCACCGCGAGCACATACTTGCCCTTATCATCCTTGCCCACCCCGACGACCTCCATTCCGGTGTGGACCTCCATCCGCTCCTTGAGCCTTCTTTTAAGCTCGACGGATATCTCTCTCTCCTCCTGCGGGACCAGATACGGGTTCCTTCCGACGATCTTCACCTTGACCCCCATTGCGGAGAAGAAGTGGGCGAACTCGGTGGAGATGTACCCCCCTCCCATGATCACAAGGCTTTCGGGAAGTTTCTCCAGTTCAAGCGCGGACGTGCTGGTCAGATATCCAATATCCTCCAGGCCATCTATTTTCGGGATGATCTCCCGGGAGCCCGCAGCGATGAGTATCATGGGCGCGGTGATCCTCTTTCCGTCCACCTCGATGACCTTGTGGTCAACGAAAGCCCCTGCGGAGTTGTAGAAATCGAACCCTTTGGCGGCCATCAACCCCTTGGTCATCCCCTCTACATCCTCATCCACGAGGTCGTGCATCCTCTTCATGATAAGCTTGAAATCCACCTCGATCCCCGAGACCTTCACGCCCACCTTCTCCGCCTCCCTGATGGTCTCGATGACCTCGGCTGGATAGAGTATGATCTTCGTGGGGATGCACCCCCTGTTCAGACAGGTTCCCCCAAGGGGGCCGTCGTCCAGCAATGCAACCTTCTTACCCCTGCTGTGAGCCGAGGACGCCACGTTCAGGCCCGCCCCGCTCCCTATGACGATCAGGTCGTATTGGATAACATCCTTTCCTTTCATGTGTGATGATGGACATCCTCGATTACAAAGGATACCCCTGACATCTTAACCGGATCAAAGCCTCGTGATCCACTTCACCAGCTTGACCGTCCATCCATCCTTTCGTGAGATATCCATGAACAGTAGCGTGGACGGGACGCCGAACACGATACCAACGGCAAGAAGGTCCCATCTCTTCAGGTAAACACATATCAAGGCCCCGCCGACGTGGGCGATCAGGACCATGAGCTCGGGCCACCTGTCGTAAAGCTCTTTGAACGGCCTCACGGGAACCACCACCCGGAGATCAGATAGATCGCCAGAACGAAGAACAGGAGTGAGATATAGCTCAGGGCCATGCCCACGGCCAGACCCACCTCCTTGAATATCTGGGGGCGGGGAAGGGAGTCCACGTCGTACCAGACGGCTGTGATCCCCCCTACCGCCATGAACCACGCTGCGTAGTTCGCAAGCGGCACCCCGAACCACTGCCCTTCCTTCCAGTGCCAGAGGCCGTATGCCACGAAGATCGCATCTATGGATATGTCGATCGACACGGCCAGAACACCTGCGAGCATCCCCTTCTCCAGCAGCTTCAGCGACCCCAGGACGGGGTTCCTCTCGATGAGGGTGATAATGGAGTACATTATGGCGGTCCAGCAGAAAGGCACCGCCAGCATGGTGTGCCCGATCTGCAGCCAGGCATCATTATTGTAAACGTAGTACCCGGAGAAATAGACGGTGATCTCCTCGAGGAAGAAACCATACACGAGCGCGAACGAAAAGAAGAAGAACGCCTTCTTGAACCCCCACCTCCTCCATCCGTGCAGGATCGAGATCACCATGAACGACAGGCAGACGATCTCGAAAATGTGGAGTATCAGCCATGAGTCTCCCCCCTCGTCAAAAACCCTCCAGCCCCCATCGATACCCCGGGAGGGGATCAGCCTGGCGATGATAAATATGAAAACCACAAGTCCGGTAACTAACCCAGCCAGCCTCGGCGTGGTCCTGGAATCGAACCACTTGTTGGTGAAGGTGCCACTATCGACCATCGTGAAAACCCCAACCATCTAGGCCAATTATAAATTGATTGATTGCAATCGCGTGGAGGAGACAGCAGATGACGGAACCGGTGGAGATCATCAGAAAGAGAAAGGCCCAGACCTACGAGATCGATTTCGCGGGGGTCATGTCCAACCAGGTCTACTTCAGATGGCTGGAGGACCTCAGGACCGATATCATCCAGGAGTTCGTGGATCTTCGGGAGCTGATCGAAATGGGAAGCGTTCCCGTCCTGGCACATTCGGAGATAGACTACAAATTGCCCGTTAGATTGCTGGAGGAGGTGGAGTGCCGAATGTGGGTGGAGGAGATGAGCTCGATGAGGTGGGCCGTCGCAGCGGAGTTCAAGGTGAACGGGAAGGTGTGCACGAGGTCAAAGCAGTGGGGGGTCTTCGTGGATACAAAGACGATGAGGCCGGTGCTGGCCCCAGACGTATTCCTGAGAAAGTAAAGGGCCTCCCACGTCCATTTTCACCAGTGGAACAGCCCATGGACCCGGGATCTCATCAGGCCCCCCTTCTGTGACCAGCTTTCAACGTTGATATCCATCCCCCCCATGTCGGAGAACAGCTCTCCAACTTCCTCCTCCGTGAAGAAGTGCTGGAGGATCCCATCCTCCTTGAGAAAGCTTCCCTCCTCCACACCCTTTCCCTTTCCGAACCTCATGTCCTGAACCGACAGGTCGAGAAAAGAGATCACCCCGTCTGCAGATAACACCTCGAGCACGTCCTCGACACATCTCCTCCTCTCCCCATCAAGCATGGCCCCAAGAACGTGGTGCAGAAGAACGCAGTCAAATAACCCGAGATCGCAAAGTGGAAGGGTTGCGTCCCTCTCCAGAAAGGCCGCCTCCAGGCCCCTGTCCGACAGCCTCTTTTCGGCAATCTCCAATCCCTTCGACGACAGGTCGATCGCCGTGACCTTCCACCCTCTGCCAACAGCAGATATGGTATTGTCCCCGGTGCCACAGCCGATCTCTAGCACCCTTGCACCGGATTCAAGATCGGGGAGGTCCTGTTTCGACCCACCCCACTTTACCCCGCTTGAATATCTTCGGTCCCAGGCCCCTTTCGGATCGTGCATCAGACCGTTATGTTGAACAGGCCTATAATACCGCTTGCTATGAACTGTATCGCGATCGTGGCCAGTATGAGGCCCATGATCCTGGAGATGGCCTTCGTTCCGGCCCTGCCGATCTTCTCGAAGATCCTGTCCGACTGCCTCAGGATGAGATATGAGATGGCCATGACGACGGCGATCGATATGACGACGACCATGGTGGTGAACAGTATCGGCTGATGTGAGGCTGACATGGTGATCATCACCGTGGATATCGAGCCCGGCCCGGCAAGAAGGGGGATCCCAAGGGGTATGATCCCTATCTGCTCCCTCTCCATGGAATCGATCTTCTCCTTCTCCGTGAGCTTGGACGGCGACGTCATCCCCCTGACCATGTCCATGGCGATCATGAAAAGCACCACGCCTCCCGCGACCTTGAACCCATCAACGGTGATGCTGAAGAACTCGAAGATGAACCTGCCCAGGAAGGCGAAGACAAGGAGCACGATCGCGCCGACTATCACCGCCTTCTTCACGGCCGCCCTCTTCTCTCTCCTTTTATAACCTTCGGTAAGGGCGACGTAATTGGAAACCGCCCCCATCGGGTTCACGATGGCCAGGATGCCTATGAATGTTGCCAGGGCAAAGTTCAGGTCCACGCTTCCGTGGGAACGATATCTCATATATAAACGTGGTGATAAATCATATCTATCCGGAACGGGATGCCCCCACTGATACGATGAAGATCAACCTCCTCATAGTAACGATCCTGATCTCGGGATCGATCCTCCTGTCGGGCTGCATCTCAAGCAGCTCCGATGAGGATGATGATACCGAGAACCCCCTCGAGGGTGAGGAGATCTGGGGGGTGGGCCTCGCATACCTGGACGACACCTTCGACGACGAGGTGTGGTACACGATGATCTCCGATACCACGGACTACGGCGTGATCCTTGTCAACAATACGGGGAACGAGACCGGAACGGTAAGCCTTGAGGCGACCTCCGACGGAGGCTCGGTATCGTTGGAAACCTCATCCCTGAACCTCGCTCCCGGCGATGTGGTGCCCGTTATGATAAGCTACAACGGCCTTTCCGGAGGAGACGTCATCACGGTCACGGCGGAGATGGAGGACGCCCCGGAGATAACCAACGCCACGATAACGATCGTGTGCGAGACCTCCACCTCGGGAGAGGTTGGGGCGAAAGGGGACAAGGTGATGGTTGAATACACCCTGAGGGACATCGGGGGAAGCGTCATAGATTCCGGAACCCTCCCCGCGACGGTGGGGGAGAGATACGTGGGCCCCGCCCAGCAGCTTGGATACATAACCGGATTCTACATGGGGCTTCTCGGGATGAGGAAACCCGGCCTCCTGATGGGCGATGGTGAAACAAAGACCATACAGGTCCCGCCGGAGCTCGCCTACGGCACAGACCCGGACGCACACGAGCTGGGGGGAGAGGTCCTCTTCTTCACCCTGACCCTGGTCGGCTCGATATAGCGAATCCGTTTTTATCTGGAATGCGTTATACCTCCCGGGAGCGGATATGGAAGATAGGACCCTGAAGGGGTTGACATGGGAGTTTATCGCGTACACTATCCTGATGCTGTTCACCGCGGCAGTGTCCTACCTGTCGCTGGTTGCGGAGGATGCCATGCAGGAGATGATGATCTCCATGATCGTCCTTCTGCTTCTCCCCGGCATAGGGTTCCTGTTCGCAGGGCGTTTCAACCTGATGCTGGGGGCAAGGAAAGTAGGCAATATCGCCCTCACCTTCGTATCCCTGATGATTGTCGTCTCGGTCCCGTTCGTGTTCATGATCGGGGCCATGTCGGGGCCGGCGGCGGTGGTGATAATCTCCTTCTCCTTCGGCCTCCCGTTCGTTGCCATGGCCCTTCCATATCTGAAGCTCGGGGGAAAGGTTCCGGCGATATTATCGATGATCATGGGGATGTTCACCGGCCTGATAATATTGATATCCATCGAGAGCGCGGTGAGCTCCCTGCCCTTCTTTGTCCTGGGGGTCCCCCTGATATTGATCTTCCTATCCCTCGACACCGCATGCTTGATCGCGATGATCGGGAGGAGAAGGGAGCTGAAAGGGGAGGATGGGGAGATACAGCTCACCCCCGCCCCCTCGGTGCCCAACCCTTTCAGGCAGCAGAGGCCCGCCCCACTGGAAGCTCAGAGGGTCGCGAAGCCTCCCGGGGGGTTCAGGGTTGTGGAGAGGGAGGCCGCGCCCCCGAAGGAACGCGTGGAACCGGTCCAGACCTTCGAGGAGTTCGTGAAGGACCGCAGGCGGACCGTATCCGTGCACGAGGAGGACGTGTACATCACCAGAGGGGACCTCTTCATTGCGGAGAAGGACTTCTATCAGGTGCTGAGGATACCAAGGAGTGCCAACCACATAGAGATAAAGAGGGCGTACAGGAGGATGGCGATCCTGTACCACCCGGATAAGAACAGGGACGATATGGGGCCGCTGTACGCGGAGGCGCTCAGGGAGGAGATGAGAAAGGTGAACAAGGCCAAGGAGCATCTGCTCGATGAGAGGAGGAGGAAAGAGTACGACCTCAAGCTCGCATTTATCCGAAAAAGAACTTGAAGGATTCAACCATTACTCCACAAAGGTTATTATCGGCCAAGTTTCTTGAACGAGGGATAAGGAGTGGCACATAATGGATAGAACAGGGCTCATCGGAATGCTTCTGGCCATTATCATCCTGGGGCTCCCGCTGCCGATCAGCGGTGATACCATCAAGGAGCTGGCTGGTCCGGCCCCCCTCGCCTACGAAACACACTCCGTGATAGAGATAACCAACGAGACCTCGCTGCTGGACAACGCATCGAAGGAAGGGTGGCCCGGGGACGGCTCGGCGGAAACGCCTTTCATCATAGATGGCTACTCCATAGACGCCGAGGGCGGCAACCACTCCATTTTGATCCGGAACACGGTCTCCCACATCGTGGTCTCCAACTGTTCCTTGTACAATGCGACATTTCCCGGAGGAGTACACACCGGCCATGGATTGAAGATATACTATGCTGAGAACGTATCGGCCGTGTCCAATCTCCTGTACAACAACTCCATCGGCGTATATGTCGGGTGGGGGGTATCGGTGATGCTCCGTAACAATAAGGTGTTTAATAACAGCAACCATGGGATCTACACCATGTTCACGTTCAACGTAACCATATTGACAAATCGTATCTCCGGCAATTACAACAATGGGATATATGCCGTCGAGATGGACACATCATTGATCGGGTCCAACACGATCTCCAACCATCGGAATGGATTGTACATACAGGATACGGATCGGGTCGAGATAAGGGATAACAACATCACAGGTTCCAGCAATAACGGCGCCTATCTGTACCGATCCAGCGGCCTCCGTTTCATCGAAAACAGGGTTTCCGGCTCCACCTCCACGAATGTGGTCATCAACATATGCCATTGGATATCCTTTCTTGGGAATACCTGTAACGGGTCCGGCCGTGATAACGTGATCATAAGCTCAACAAATGGGGGTGGTTTTGAGAACAATTCACTGTTCGATAGCGCCCGTTACGGCCTTTATATGTACTACTCCACCTCGGATAACGTGGTCAAGAACAACGTCATTTACGGGGGCGAGGTGGGCATATATTCGGGCTACGATAACAACAACTACATCGGCAACGATCTGTACGATAACGATATCGGCATACACTTCTTGAGGGGAGACTACAACGTAGTTGAAGGTAACGACATCCATCACAATACCATGTATGGGATCCACCTCTCTCGAAGCAACCATAACGATCTGAAGGGCAACACTGTTCACGATAACCTCAACACCGGCATATTCTGCGAGAGCTCCATCTACAATACCTTCATCGACAGCTCATTGGAGAGAAATAACAACGGCATGGCGATGATAGGGTCAGACCTGAACACTTTCTCCGAAGGCGTGATACGGGAGAACAGGGCATACGGAATGGTGGTATCCGAATCCCACAGGAACACCATTGGCGACACCCTGCTCCAGGACAACAGGTTCCAGGGGGTCATCATATACTCCAGCTCGGGGAACACGATCTACAATAACTCCTTCCTCTACAACAACAGGGCCGGGGACCAATTCCTATCCAACAGGATACAGGCCTCCGACAACTGGGGGACCAACAACTTCAACACGTCGGGCGGCTACGGAAACTACTGGAGGGACTGGACAGGGCCCGACGACGACGGTGACGGGATAGTGGACCTCCCGTACGATATCGCAATAGGGTCGGCAAAGGATCACTTCCCGCTTGCCAGATCGAAGATACCTGTCATCCCGCCCACCCCGATGAACGTCACCACCCACGTGTTCCAGGTGGATGTCAGCGTGCTGTGGGACCGGATCGAGGACCCGGATGTGGATAACCTCTCCCTCTATCGTCGGAGCTACTTCGAACCATACTTCAAGCTTGTATCGCTGGGGAAGGACGATGTGGCCTATGTGGACGAACAGACCGTTCCGGGAATCCTTTATTCCTACTACCTGACGTGCGTCAACTCCCAGGGGGAATCGAAAAAGAGCAACGTGGCCCAGGCGTTCCCCGACGATACAAAACCCTCCGTCACTATCGATTCTCCCCTCAACGGAACGGTCCACAACACGGAAAATGTCACCATGGAATGGTCTGGTGCGGACCCGGTGAACTCCATCTCCCGCTATGAGGTGGTATTGGACGGGTCCGGATCTATCGGTGTGGGCCTCAACACCTCCTTCATCTGGGAGCACCCTGGCGAGGGGGTTCACAGGTTCGAGGTGACCTGTTATGATGAGGTGATGAACCGGAACTCCACCTGGATCGAGTTCATCGTGGACCGGACGCCTCCGATCTTCTCGACGGTGAGCCCACAGTCAGGCTCTTACCTCAACAATACCACAGTACGAGTGACCTGGAGCGCATTGGATGAGACCTCCGTGGATGTTGTGGAATACCAGCTCATCCTGGATGGGACCGAGATATTCCTCCCGACGCTCACCACCTCCCATATCTTGGAGAACCTGACAGAAGGGGAGCACACGGTGACCATCAGGGCACTGGACAAGGTGGGAAACATCGGATCGACCCAAACCGTGTTCACGGTGGATATCACCATGCCCGAACTGGAGGTGATCTCGCCGATCGATGGGGCCACCATCAACAGCTCTGTGGTGACCATCGAGTGGAGCGGGAGCGACGCCATTTCCGGCGTGGGAGGTTACAGGTACAGATACGATGGGGGGGATTGGTTGGCCCTCGGCATGTACACCTATGTGGCCGTAGAACTCCCGGAGGGCCTTCACTGGGTCGAGGTGGAGGCGTTCGACCTCGCAGGCAACATCAAGGTCCGGAGGGTGGAGTTCAGGGTGGACACCTCCTCACCAGAGGTCCTCTCCAGCTCGCCCTCGTCCGCTGATGTCCCCGTGGATGCCCGGATATCGGTCACCTTCTCCGAGGAGATGGACGAAGATATGACCGCATTGAGGATCGAAGGGGTGATCGGCCTCCTCGAATGGGAGGATAACATCCTCATCTTCACCCCATCGGATAAATTGGAATACGATACTTCATACGACGTTTCGGTCGTGGGGGCGGATCTGGGGGGCACCCCTTTAACGCCCTATGAATGGTCTTTCAAGACCACGAACAGTGGAATGGTGAAGGGCAAGGTCCTGACCAAATATCGGCTCCCGATAGAGGGGGCCTCCATCCATATAGGGGCCACAACAGGGGTGACGGATATGTCCGGCTTCTTCTCGATAACCCTCTCTGCAGGCAACTATCAGGTGAATATCTCATATCAGGGATATGATCCAATCTCAAGGGAGGTATCGTTCGAACCGGGAGAGGTCCACGACATGGGCACCCTGACGATGGTCAGGACGGTCGCCACGGGGAGGTTCCTGGGAACCGTTGTGGATGATGATAACCGGCCAGTATATGGGGCGATAATCACGCTGAGCAATGGCGAGACCGCCACATCGGACGAATCCGGGTGGTTCTCGCTGAGATCGGAGGTTGGCGAATATGCCTTTACGATCACGAG
>CBDVER010000026.1:0-10203 GCA_965373055.1 uncultured Thermoplasmata archaeon | reverse complement strand
CAACGATCACCGAGGGATCATCGATACAGAGATATCCCGACGGCCATGACAGTGGTTCAACCACCGATTGGGTCAGGACCACCTTCGGATCGAGGAACACCTGCGGATGGAACAACTCACTTGACCCTTCGTTATCAATTGAGACAGGCTGCGGGTCGATGTATTTCAACAGGTCCGAGGAGAGGACCATTCAGGTCGCATTACGGAATGTTGGAAACATCCGTGGGACGGTGAAGTTCGATGTTCTGACGGGTGTTGAGGGTTGGAAAGTGGTCGATTGGAATATCATGGAGTTGAATATATCAGAAGGGGAAGAGATGAGATTGGACATTCTGATCCAGGCTCCCGACCGCCTCTCGGATCCCAATCATTGTCCCATCGACCTCCATGCATTCCGGATCGACATGCCATTCCTGATTAACGTGGCAAAGGTGATGGCAATACTTCCGGGGCCGGATCCCTCGATCGCTGCCGGAAGATTGGAGCTGAACGGGGAGGAGGCATCCTCGGTCCCCGAGGGGGTGGTCCTTGATATAGAATGCAAGGTCCTTGGGGGAGGGGAGATCGGGTGTGAGGAGATATCACTTGAACTGCGCCTGGAAACAGAGAACGGGAGTAGGGTGATCGAGGAACGGATATTTGAGGGGGTCCTCACCACCTCATCAAGGACCTTCAGATCGCAGGTAGATACCCTTGGCCTTTCTGGAAATTACACCATTTCCCTCAAATTGGACCCCGAGGACCTGATCGAGGAGATCTCGGAGCACAACAACACACTATCCTGGAACATCTCCGTCATTCCAACACCGGTTGGCCATTCCCAATCCCATCTTCTGTTCACCGATCTCCTCTGGAACTGTACGGCCTCCCGGATGTTCGCGGTCGTGGAGAATCCTACCGACGATGCCATTGACATCGGCGGCATGAGGATATCCGATGGTGAGAGATGGGGCAGCTTCAAAGAGGGGGCCTCCATCCAGCCCCACCGTTTCATCGGCATCGCGTGGGGGGACGATGCCGTTTCGAGGATAGATAGGGAAATGGATATCTACAGATTGGACGACAGTGGACCTACCGGATACAGAATGGATGTGAACGGCCCGGCCCCTCGACCCGATGAAACGGGGAGATTGATGCTTGAGACCAGATATCGCAAGGAGATCGATACCCTCCTCCTGAAGAGGGATGCGGGGAAGACGGGAAATTGTAGCTGGATGGATGCGGGTATTGAAACAACCCACGGCACCGTCATGTCCAGGTTCAGATCCGCTGATGGCCTTGCGGTTGATACGAACACTTCGCTGGATTGGACCGTCTACAGGGGTGAATGCTCTGTCGTGGGTTTCATTCCATCACCACCTTCCGGAGGCTCTGGTGAATTCACGCTGTTATCCGCGCGTCGGGATGGTGGGGACATCAGCGGTTACGTGCTCTCATGCGGAAAGACGCTGGCCTCCATCCCCAACGGCACACACGTTTCGGGAAACGGGACATTCTCCCTGTCCAAGGACCCGGAGGGCTTCCTGGAATGGCAGGGGGTACCGCCCGACCTGAATACCGGATATTCCTCCGAGATGAACGGCCTCGAGATATGTTCTGCCAGGGTGGGGGGCTATCAGGAGCTGACCCTCCCCGATGCCGGGGGCCTCCTTCTCCTGATCGATCCCGGAAACAGGGTAGTATCATCGATCCCCTGGGGGCATGGGACCGAAAATGGGGATATCCCCAGGGATACCATCATTGGGCCCATAGGAGGGGGCCGAATAGGCGTCGTGGGACTCGGAACGGTCCCCCTACCCTCACTGGTGGATAACAGGGTCAGGCCGGATCCGGTCCTGATCTTTTCCGACCTCATCGATGGGCTGAACTGGATACTTGAATGTGAGGATGTGCGGATCATCACCCCATCAATTGATCGGGCGGACATCCATTCCGAGCTTGTAGATCACCTTGAAGTTGGCGGAGGGCTCGACCTAAACCTTGGCATGCCCCCCTGGGAAGATCCAGGTCCGCTGGCGGAACAGGGGATATCGAAGCTCAGGAGATCGATCGCGGTGAGCCTTGAAAACGAGGGCGCGATCATACGCTATCAGAGCGGAGGGTCCGAACTGGAACGGAGTGGAACCCTTATAACGTCCGAGAACAGGATCGTTATCTCGGCGATGCCCATGTCCTCTGTTGGAGGGTTCTCCGAGGCCGCATACCTCACTATCGGCCTCGAGGATCACGATCTCTGTGCAGAGCTGATGGAACGATACTGGCCGAAAAGCGATGATCGCTGGGTGGATGCATCCCCAATATTGACCCAGTTTACAGATGGCGTGCCGATATCGGAGAACAACGGCGCTTTGGCTGGATCGGGATCGGGCCTCGATCTCCATGATCTTACGGTCAGCTACCGCGATCCCATCAGGCCCGACCGGGATATGGAAGGGGAGATATCCATGATCCATCAGGTAGGTGATCTGGACATGTTCAGTATCTCGGACCTTCTGAAGCATGGAAGAAGTGTGAAACTCATCCTCGACACCTCATCGCTTCATCCCATACCATCCGATATGGCCCGGGATGAGGATCAATACATCTTCTCGGACCTGGATAAAGAATTACTTCTCCGTGCAAGGATGCTCCTTGATGAGGCAACGTCCTCGGAAGGAGAGATCCATATCAGAATGATATCTCCGGAGTACGGTGCGATCATGGGGGCAAACCTCTATCTCTCACATCGTGCCTGCCAGTTTACGCTGGGCCCAATCGGGGAAACGACCTGGCCGTCCCTCTTTCTTGAAGGAAATGACATCGAACCCCTCCACGCCCTGTTCAATGAGATGTGGAGCTCATCATACGAGGTCCCATGGGGCATGATGGGGTATGATGATGGAGGTATGGAGGGGAGCGGCCTGAGGATACAGGAGATATATTTCGACACATACCTCCCCGATGACCCGGATGAATCCGTGGCCATTCGAAACTACGGGGAAGAGGTGGTAAACCTCAAGAGTTATACTCTATCTGACGACGAGGGGGAGGGATATTACAGGGATGGGACCATCATAATATTCGAGGATCTATTCGTTCATCCGGATGAACTGGTCTTCATCGCCAAGGATGGTGGGCTCTTCAGGGATCAGAACGGGTTCGATGCGGACATCTCCTGGTTCAATGGGTCCATTCCCGTAGGAGGCCTTCCACTGGAAGGGGACATGACGCTATCAAATGGGAATGACACGATCTGTCTGCGAGATCCATCAGGCGTCATCGTGGATGTCGTACCCTATGGATATGCCATATGGAAGGAGGACGTTTGGCCCCGAGGTGACGGCGGTGGATGGACCGGCGATCCCGCCCCCGACCTGGGTCGGGGAAAGGTCCTCGTAAGGCAGGGGGAGGATACTGATACCAGGGAGGATTGGCTCTCCCACAGGCCAAGGTATCCTGCACAATCCAGGTGGGAGCAATTCCCGGACAGGGATATCTCGGAGATGACCTGCGGGATCTGCCCCGATTCGGGTTCGACGGTTCTGAAAAGCACCATAGAGGGGGCAGGGTCCTCCCTCAGGGTCAATGTCTACGAGATCACCTCCGACTGGGTTGTATCCTCCCTGATCGGGGCAGCAGATAGGGGTGTTGACGTCAAGATACTTCTTGAGGGAGCACCCGTGGGGGGAATCAGTTCCAGCGAGAAAAGGTGCGTAAAACGGCTGCTTGATGCGGGCATCGACGTCAGGTTCATGGCCAGCGATATGGACATCGCGATAAGGGACAGCTACAGGTTCGATCACGCCAAGTATATCGTATCGGATCACGACGTTGCCCTGATCAGCTCTGACAATTTCAAGGACAGCTCCTTTCCTCCTCCGAATGAGAATGTACTATCAACAACCCGGGGATGGGTCATATCCATGAGATCACCAGACCTGAACGACGATCTTGCAAGGGTCTTCGACCGTGACCTTGCCGGCCCTGATATAATAATGGCATCCGAATACATCGACCTGGAGGTGCCCTTGTACGAGAACATTGCACCCACCTCCGATCTAAGGAGCACCGGCTCCCGTTTCGGAGAACTTTTCATCGATCGGGGTGGGAGAGGGTCCCTATCAATATCACCAGATAATATCGGCCGATCCTCCAATGGACTTATCGATATGATCCGTGGTGCCGATGAGGAGATCCTGGTCGAGCTTCTCGATCTATCCACATCCTGGGGATTGAACCATATGCCGGATAACGGTGTGCCGGGCCGTACGGATGAACTACCCCTGCAAGAAGGAGGGTACCTCAACCCATATATCCGGGCTCTCCTGCAGGCCTCGGAGAGGGGCGTCAAGGTGAAGGTCCTTCTGGACGGCACGGATTTCAATGGGGATGGCGAGCCTGAGAACCGGAATGCCGCGGATGAGATCAATGCCTGTGCTGAGCTCATGGGCCTATCTGAACTGTTCGAGGTGAGGGTACATCCGGCAGTGAGGTTCGACCTGGGCAGGGAGATCGGGAACATCCATAACAAGGGAATGATCGTCGATTCCGAAAAGGTCTGGATATCATCGTTCAACTGGGGCCCCACCTCCGGACTGGAAAACAGGGAGGTGGGCATAAGCCTCACATCTTCGGAGGCGGCAGGATATTTTCGATCCGCCTTTATCTACGATTGGGGCGGCTCCCTTCAGGATGAGATCGCACTTCTGGGAAAGGAGGTGCGAACGGTTCAAGATGGGGATGGCATTTTCGCGAGTGTGACCTTCCATATCCAATGGAAGGGACGCGGGACCCTTGGATTGTACATGGCCCCACTCGAGGAGATCAACATCCTATCCCGGAAGGAGTCAGGAACATCCATCGAAGAGGGATATCAAGGTGTTGTAACACTATCATCCCATGGCGATCCGGGAAAGTTCGTCCTCATCGCGTTTCAGGATGAGAGGTCCATCTGCATACAGGAGATCACCGTGGTCCCAACGGACGGGTCATCGGAAGAATGGGGCCTTCCCTGGTATGGAAACCCATACACACCTATCCTTATCCTCCTCTCCAGCGCCCTTCTCCTATCGGCGATAAGATCTGTTGTAGCGGCCAGATCCCAGGGCAAAAGGAGAAAACGGTCAAATAGGGTATCAGAGGAGTGATCGGACCATCTTTTGGTCCCCCTTACATAACCTTTATTACGGCCTTCATAAATACAAGGTGGTCCTTTCGACCAGTATACGGGGGAATTAAAATGTTCAATGTTGAGGCAAAGGCTGAGACCTTCAGAAGCGTGTTTTCCGTTCTCACCCCGATAGCAGGTGAGATCAAATTGGCTGCGGATGAGAATGGATGGAAGATCAGGGCCGTTGACCCAGCTCACGTTGCAATGGTCGACCTGGAACTCGAGAGCAGTGCATTCGAGAAATACGATGTGGAGCCCCTGGAGCTGGGGCTCAACGTGGAGAGGCTGCTGGAGAGCATCAAAAGCGCAAGAGGGGATGAGCTCATCACCATGAAACTGGATGATGACAACAGGCTGGTCATCTCAATGTCCAACCTCACCCTCAAGATCCCCCTGGTCGATCCGTCGGGTTTCTCGGAACCCAAGGTTCCGAGCCTGAACCTCCCCATCAATCTGAAGTTGAATTCGGCCGAACTTCAGAAGGGGTTGAAGATCTCCGCCTCGATCTCGGACTACCTCACATTCGAATGCTCCGAGGATAGACTGATCATGACATCCTCCGAGGACCTCTCGATGATGACGCTGGAGCTGAAGAAGGGCGAGGAGTATGAGGTTGTCGAGTTCGAGAAACCCTCGAAGAGCTCGTTCTCCCTGGACTATTTCTCACACCTCATGAAAGGCGTGGGGGCTAACAGGGACATTCAGCTTCATCTTGGAAACTCATACCCGCTCAAGCTGGTGTTCGAATTCGCGGAGGAGAAGGGGCATGCGATCTACCTTCTCGCCCCCCGGATCGAGAGCTCCTGATCGGTGTCAACAGATAGGAACGATCAGATCGATCCAGCCCGATATTCAATCGAATTCGGGCAGCTCGATATCTTTTGGGGTACTTGGGGCCCTGGCCCCTCTGAGCTTTGATACCGCATACCGAAGGATCGGAACCCTATCGTAGTTTATGAGGATAAAAAGGATAAGGAAGGCCACCGAGAAAAGAAATGGCAGGAGAGGTGCGCTCCACCAGTTCTGAAAGTTCTTCTCATTCAGTATATTCACGGCCATGATGTGTATCAGGACCTGTGAAAGTGCGGTAAGAAAAGTGAATAGGGAGAGGGTGATCACGATACCTGAAAGGATGGCCTTTAACCTCCCGAGCCATACGGACCTACCCCCCTTTCCCCTTCCTCCCTGCCTACCGAACTTTATCGCCATAACAGCCACTACCGCCTGTTTCTCTGAAGCGGACCTCATCTATTTATCTTTTCACGTGGTCGCTTTAATGGCCCTCATCTTCCGTTCCCGGGCCGGGTTCCCCATCCAGGTGATGGCCTGGATGCAGATGATGATGTTCGTGATCGAGTATATGGTCGGGCTCCAACGGAGGGCCCCTGTGCCCTTCCGGGGGGGCATCCGTTCCTCTCCTCCTTCTCGATATCATTACGACGATGATGAAGGATACGATGATCAGAGTTACAATGGCCAACAGGGCCAAAAGTCCAAGGGAGGTGCCACCCCCATCATCTACCTCATCCGGCCTCCAACCGACGTCCAAAAGGATTACAACATCGGTGTCAAGCACCACCCCATGGACAGAGGATACATTCCCGAGAAAAAGCTCGTATCTGCCCTCCAGAAGGTCCTCGGGGATGCGGATGCTCATTGTGGCCCCCTCCTGATCGATGATGTATTCGAACGATCCACCGATCTCCCCGGGGCCAATAAAAGCGATCAGGGAATCGCTGCCGATATCGTCCGTGAAGGTCAGGTCCAGTAGATCGCCTGCAAAGATGAAAAATATGGGATCGTTCCGGTCGAAGCTCCCCCCATTGACCGCAAGGACTTCCATGCGAGATATGGTCGAGAAGGAGAATGACCAGGGGAGTATGGAGGTGCCGGTGATATCCAGCAGGGAGTTGGACAGTTTGACAGTATAATCCTTCCCTGGATCAAGCTGGGTGTCAATAACGATCGCCCTCCTATCCTCCATGGTCAGATCCACATCAAAGGGTACATTCTCCCCGAACCCATCCAATATTGATATCCCATCCATATAGGATACCTGATCCATATCCTCATCAAACCTGATGGTTATCGTCGGACGCAGTGAGATGTTCCTGGCACCATCTGGTGGATCGGACCCGATCGCTTCTGGAGGGATCCCATCATCTATCACATGAAGGATGAACGCCCCATACACCTTGTTCCCGCCTCCATCCCTTACCGCGATCGTCACCTTGAATTGCCCCAGGGCCTCCGTGACATATTCTACCCTATACCCGTAATACCTCGTGCCCAGGTCGGTAAATGTCCAGGAGAAGTTGGCACCAAGGGGAAAAATAGGGTCGTTGTCCTGGATACCTGATCCATCGAGAAGTGCCGTGGACCCTTTGATGACAAATAGGTCCCCGAGGTGCCCTATCACCGGAGAGGTGATGTCGCGAACGGTGATATTGAAGCTGGATGCCGCCATGTTTCCACTGCCGTCGGTAAGCTCCACCCTGGCATCGTATATCCCGGGGAGATCAAATGACAATTGAACCGACTCGCCCCTCATCGAATGGTTCCAGGGTCCCGTGAAGGTCCATGTGAAAAGACCGGACCTATCCAGGTCGGGATCGTTATCGGAATAACCTTCCGGGGAGAGGGAGACCATCACATCCTCATCCACGATCATATCCTCCATGGGGGCCAGTATCGGGAGGATGTCATCAATTATCTCCAGGTCCACGCTGAGAGTATCGGAGTTGCCGCAGAAGTCAGATACCTCCAGCAGAACAGATAGGATACCCGGAGCCTCGCTGTGGATCGCCAGGGAGCTCCCGTATTCTACCCAGGACACCCCCCTGAAAGAAACGGTCCAGGTATGGTTCACGATGCCGGAAAATGGAGAATCGGGGCCCTCGTCAAAGGATGCGGACCCGTCGATGACGAACGGGCCGGATGTTGTCGGCTCCATCCCTGGAAGGCTGATGACAGCCTCCGGAGGCATCTCATCGAACACTATGAAAATGACCTCATCGAATATCAACGGCCCGTTTCCAATATCATCATATACCTCCACAACAAGCGTTGTCTCGCCCTGGGTAAGGGGGACATATATTGAAAAAACGCCCGTTGGTCCTGCGGCCCCCTGGCCGACCACCCGAGATCCGCTTTTCACCAGTACCCTTCCGAACGGCTCCGTGATCCCCTGGAGGTTGTACACGGACACGTTCGACCCATACACGAGAGGAGAAGTGACCATTATGGACCGGACAGGATCGTTGTCAATATGCAAACCTCCCACAACGGCGGAGCGGTTGAAATTGCCTGCCTCATCGACAGCCACGCCCCGTATCAGGATGGTTTCGCCCCCATCGATCCCTTCGGGAAGTGAGGTGGTGTCCCAATAGGCCGGATCGGAGGGGTCCGTGTCGTTCACCAGCAGGACCCAGGGCGTGTCCGCGGACCCATCGTCGTTGTGGTCGTTAGCCCCTTCGATCAGCACGTGATCCGTATCCATTTCGGCCGAGTGGTTGACGGCGAGCGTCCCCCTGACCCGATCCCCGTTTGCAGGGGATAGAAGCTCGATCCACGGTGGAGTGGAATCGCTGGGTACGCCGGAGGCGAGATCAGAATAGGCCGAGATGTATCCCAGGATATTGTAGGTGCGGATCCTGTAGAAGTACGGCCTCCCATCCTCCAGTCCCATGTCGGGGAAATAGGTCCTGGCATCCGGTGTGGTGTGGATGTGTGAAAATAGGCCCGGTTCTCCACTTCCCGCCGGATCCTCCACAGCCCTGAATATCCTCAGGGATTGGAGGTTCGGGTCCTTTGGGAGGTCCCAGGTAAGGTGAAGCGAGTTCCCGGCTGGAACCGGAGATATCGAGAGGTTCCTGATGACCCGGGGGATGTTGGTGTTGATGTAGAGGGGCGAGGTGGAATAGCCCACGGTGGGCGCAAGATAGGGTCTGATGATCCGACCCTTTATCGTGAAATTCCCTTCCAGAAGGTTGGGGATCGAGAACGATGCGGTGTAATTCCCGTCGCCCGCGGCAGCATCCGGAAAGCTGCCGTCATCCCGTGCGACCATGTTCTTCAGGGTAGTGATGTTGACAACGTCCATGGATGCAGCCCATCCGGGGGTTCCCTTTATGATCGCCACGACCGTATCCTGATACGTGAGGTTCCTTCCCTCGGAATCGTGCGTTATCGATATGATCGCCGGCTGAAGAAGCACATGTGTGGTGGCGGTAAGGGCCCTCGTGGGATAGCTCTCCTGATAATGTACAAAGAGGTCCTCATCCGCCGATACCCTCACCTCTCCGACGGCGGGGGTCCCGGTGGTCACCGTGACACTGCCCCTGAAGATGCCGGTTGACCCGCCTCCCTGGATCATCTCGGTGAGGTTCACCATCTCACCTGTGGGATCGGTGGTCGAGTTCACCTTTACCAGCTGGTAACCATTTCCTGTGAGGTTGGAATCGGCAAGCCCGATGGTGGCCACTCCACCCGAAGATGATATCCTTTCCTCCACAAATGATAGGCTCGCCACGGCACCCGTGAAATCCCCTGTCATGACCACCGCATAGGGTTGAGGTCCCTGTGAGACCGAATAGCCGGTGATATTAACGGTGGAGATCCCGGCTGTGGGGCCTGGTATCCTGATCCGCTCCACGTTGTTGATCCTGTCGTGAGAGCCGTTGTATGGTGCGGAGAGGTCATTGCCATGGTATATTGTTCCGTCGGGCCCCGTGATCGTGATGTCCAGATCGTTCACCAGTTTGATCGAACTGGTATTTGACCCCGGATAATCCGACCACACGAGCGTGAGGATGGCATCGGGCCCGTTGGATGATATCGTGTACTTTCTCGAGTGTGTCGACCCTGTTGTAATGCCGGTCTTGTCATCAACATATCTGAGAACACCCGCGTCGCTCTCTTCCGTGCATATCGAGTTCGTTGCGTTCACAAGGCCCCACCCCTCGTACATGGTTGCGATGGACGACCAGTAGCCGTACAGCGGCCTGGCCCCGTTGATGATCTACGCCGTGATAAGGGCCGCAGAGGTATCATCC
>CBDVER010000025.1:0-10485 GCA_965373055.1 uncultured Thermoplasmata archaeon | reverse complement strand
CCCTCCGGCCGATCTGCGATCATCGAGCCCGCAATGGCACCTTCGAGTATGCCCATCCGGCCCTCGACACCGCCCTTTAAACTGTCGTATATGAGGGTCTGACCCCGGGAGAAGAGCATATCGCTCTCCTCGAGGAGTTTCTTCGGGGAGATAAGGGTCTTCTCCTCCTCGATCTTCCCTACCCGCTCCTCCAGGTCCGACAGGTCCATCATATCGCCGTATCGCTTAACCATGTCCTGGACGTTGATGATGTTGATATTCCCCTTCCGCCTGATATATTCCGTCTCGAACCTGGAGACCGATCTGTCCACCTTGGCCACGGTGTTCTTGATCTCCTTGTATTTCTTGGGATCGAATGAGATATCCAGGCTCATCAGCTCCCTCTCGAAATCATCGGCGTCCAGGCCGTACTGCTTGAACTCCTTGATGATATCCATCAGCTTTCCCATATCCTCCTTCAGAACCTTGAACCGGTCCTGAACCACATCATCGGAAAGTTCGGATGTGACCTTGGTGTACAGAAGGTTTGCATAGACGAGCAGATTATCTATATCACCCTTCCTTGCATAGGCCCAGGTCTTCCTGTAATATTTCCTTGCATCCTTCAGGGGTGCCGGCGATTCCGCCACCACCTTGTACGATTCCACTCCCTTTTCAAAGCCGTTCCACGCTTCCATCAATATTACATCGTTCATCCCCTTGAGGTCTGTCTCGAGCCTATCAATGATCCGGGATGAAATATCCTCTACTCCCTCCAGCTCACCCCTCTTCATTTTCCCCTTCAGTTTCTTGATCTCCCCTGATAATTTCTTGCCTGAGATCTTCTTTTCACCGCATATCTCCATGCCTTTCTCCGCCAGTAAAAGGGTTATCTCAGCCTTCTCTTCCTCCCATCTGGCCATGACATCATTGAGCCTGGCATCCAGCTTTTCCCAGAGCTTACCTGCATCCTTCGAGCCCGCTTTCAACGATCTCTTGTATGCCGTTATATCCTTCTTGATCGACCCGGTCTTGACCTGAAGGTTCTTCAGGAGATTGAACCTATTTTCTACCTCTTCGGATGAGGGAAGATCCTCTTCCACGGGGGCTTTTGGCGGCTCCTCTTTCCTCTTTTTCCTGGCCCTGACAAACACCCAATCAAACGGTCCTATCAGGCATCATCAGAGTAATGACACCTTTCCCCACATCTACCGATCATACTGATCGCATTGATCTACATTAACGAGCCACAGGCTGTGCCCATCTACAATATATCGAATATATATAAGATTTTACTCCCTCTTCTTGATGACCCTGCGGACCATCACCTTGCCCCTCGTGTGCGTTACGCCCATTTCCAGGCCTGCGCCCGTACCATAAGTTGCCACGGTATCGGGCACAGGATCAACGCTGGAGGTCGGTTGAGAGGGTTCGGATGGAGCATGTTCAACAGGAGGTTGAACGGGAGGGGGAGGTGAGCTCTGTACCGGATGTAACTGAGGCTCGACAGGGGGTGGAACCGATGGAGGTGTTGGGCTCTGAACAGGAGGTGACCTAGGGTCGAGAGGGGGTTGAACTGGCGGAGGTGTTTGGCTCTGCACCGGATGTAGCTGAGGCTCAACAGGAGGTTGAACGGGAGGGGAAACGGGTGCGGATAGTGTAGGAAACGAACGCCTGACCGGCATCAATCGAGCCGGAGCCTTTGGTTCGTCCTCTTGGATCGGCCCTTCCGAAATGGGAGGTGGCGTAACCGAAGTGTCCTGTGTTGGCGAAAGGCCGCCTGGATCCGTTTGCGGGGTCTTTGGCATTGAGGGGGCAGTACTTTCAGGTTCTTCGATCCGTGGGCCATTGATCAGGGCCTCCCTCTCCCTATCCACCTTCCCCTTCTCGAATATCTTCCTGTTGATCGTGTTCTCCCTCTCCATGACCCTTGCAACGAAATTCGATAGTTCGGGATGTTTTGGTATCTCACCATCATTGGCCTTTCTGGTGGAGGGCGTCTGGGGTTTTACCGTGTCCGTCGGTGTGGTTTTGGAAAGGAGGGAATCTCCCTTTCCTGCAAGAAGGGTCTTGATATTCTCATTTCCTGTCAGCTGGGGGGCCTTCTCCCTGTCTGCCTCTCTCTTCTTTGCGATGAGGTCGCCCATAAGCTCCTGCTTCATCCTGGACAGCTCGTCCTGAACTATCTCATGCTCCTTCAGCCAGGCCTCCCTGGCTGACATGCCCTCTTCTTCCACCATCTCTCTTCCCTCTAATCCATGAATATCGGACCGAGGATGGAGATGCCCTGTTCTCCAACCTCAACTGCGTGCATCTCCATGGAATGATTGCACGCCCTCATCTTCTCGATCTGAATGAACCTGCTGAGCCTTCCCTGTTTTCTTTTCAAACCCAGGAAAATAATGCCGTCCGCAAGAAAACCCTCGTTCCCGAGCAGCTGCGATTCCGAATCAAGGGACCTCTCCATTACGATGAAACTGTAGAGGTTGAGGTCCCGAAGTACCTGGAAAAAATGAAACATCTTCTTCCTCATATCCTCGTTTCCTTCCATCAGCGAATAGAGTGCACCCAGTGAATCCAGGGCGAAAACGCTGAACTTCTCCCCTTTTACCTTCTTGTAATGTTTGATCATCCTCTCCAGAAAGAGAGTATAATCCACATCCTCGGACTCCTGGCGCAGGTCCGTGAAATCGGTGATCTGCATGTTCATCGAGAGCTTGATCCCCAGGCTCTCCATGTTGGTCAGGTGGGACGACACGGTCTCCTCAAGGGTCGTGTACATGCCGAACTCATCGGTGCCGTCGATGTTTTTGGTGATCAGCGAATATATGAAAATGGATTTCAATGAGCCGGGCGGACCGGTAACCAGAACCACCTTGGGCCTCTTGATATCGGTCTTGAATACCTTATCGAGCCCCCTTAACGTATCCTTGAACAAATCCATTCACCCCTTTTTTTTCAAGGGCCACGCGGGGAGGCCCGCGGCCCTTCACCGCATTGAATGATGGATGGAGAATATAATCATTGTGCTGATAATAGTGCAAAAAGAACTCAAGGCCACCATGTATCCTGAAACAGCTCTTCGACATAACTATATAAGGAGCGACACATCGCGGGCCGTGGGAACATGACCTGTACAGTCATTCTGGGCACCCAATGGGGAGACGAGGGCAAGGGCAAGATCACGGACCTGATATCGCAGGGATATGATGCGGTAGTGCGATACCAGGGAGGGAATAACGCAGGACATACGATCGTCGTGGAAGATAGGACCTTCAAACTTCACATCATACCATCAGGGGTCCTGCATGAGGGAAAGATATCCGTCATAGGGGACGGCTGCGTGGTAGATCCCTGGATCCTTGTGGAAGAGCTGGATGGTCTGGAGAAGGACGGAGTGTCGATCCAGAACGTCCTCCTATCGGACAGGGCACACATGATCATGCCATATCACAGGTTCCTCGACGGCATACAGGAGAGGGCAAGACGGGAAGGGAAGAAGGTCGGAACGACGGGAAGGGGCATCGGACCATGCTACGAGGATAAGGCCCGGAGACACGGCGTCAGGGTGGGCGATCTAAGATACCCGAGCCTGTTGGAGGAGAGGGTGAACGAGGGCGTCCTCAATGCAAGGCACGCCGCCAGCCGATTCGACCTCCAATGCGACCTGGACCCCCATACGATCGTCAAGGAACTCGGCGGACTTGGGGAGAGGATCCTGCCCAGGGTACATGACACGTCCAACCTCCTTGGCGATATGCTGGCCGGGGGAAAGCGGATCCTCCTGGAGGGGGCACAGGGCGTGTTTTTGGATATCGACAGGGGCACATATCCTTTTGTAACATCATCCTCCGTCACGTCCGGTTACGGCTCACCCGGGTCCGGGATCGGACCCCTGAACATCGAGAAGGTGATAGGAGTTGTGAAGGCCTACACGACGCGGGTTGGAGAGGGGCCTTTTCCGACCGAGCAGAAGGGGGATATCGGGGAGAGATTGAGAGAGGTGGGGCACGAGTTCGGCACCACCACCGAAAGGCCCAGAAGATGCGGATGGCTGGATCTGGTCATGCTCCGCTCCTCCGTTAGATGGAATTCCGTAACACACATCGCACTCACCAAGCTGGACGTGCTGGATTCGATACATCCGCTGATGGTCTGCACCGGATATCGGCTGTCAGAGGAGGCGGCAGAGCGCCACGGCCTTCCCACAGCTCTCAGGCATTTCCCATCCCACGCGGAGGTCCTTTCAGATGTTCAACCAGAGTACATGGCCATGCAGGGATGGAGCGGCATGACCGAGGGGGATTGGCGGGCGGTAGGTGAAAACGACGATATGCCCAAACCACTGCTTGATTACATCGATCTGATCGAAAAGGAGGCCGGCGCCATCGTGGCGCTCCTGTCCTACGGGCCCGCACGGAGCCAGACCATTATAATCGATGAAAGTATATTGTAGCCCCGATGAGAGATGCTGATTCCCTGATCGACGACCTGGTGAGGGAGGGGGTCATTCATTCCCCCCCGGTGGAAAGGGCCATGAGGGCGGTCCGAAGGGAGGATTTCGTACCCCGCCGTCTGAGGATGTCCGCCTACGCTGACCACCCCCTTCCGATAGGGGGAGGACAGACCATATCGGCACCGCACATGGTCGCGATCATGGCCGAGGAGCTTCAGGTCGAGGAAGGGGACAGTGTGCTGGAGATAGGTACCGGGTCGGGCTACCACGCTGCGGTCATCTCCCACCTCGTCGGTCAGAAGGGCAGGGTCTTCTCAGTTGAGAGGTTGGAAGGCCTCGCGGACGAGGGTCGGAGGAATATCATCAGATCGGGCATATCAAATGTCCAGGTGATAGGTGCTGACGGTTCCGGGGGATACCCTGACAAGGCCCCATATGACCGGATCTACTACACCTGTGCCGCCCCAAAGGTCCCGAAGATCGTCATGGACCAGCTGAAGGAGGGTGGGGTCCTGCTGGGCGTGGTCGGCCCCAACGGCGGCGTCCAGGTCTTGATCAGGTACCGTAAAAAAGATGGAAGGATAGAGGAGGAGCCCCTTATGAGGTGTGTCTTCGTCCCATTGATGGGCAAGTACGGTTACGGCCCATAGAACGATCAGAACAGGTTTGAAATATCCCTCACTGCAGGCATTGGTTCACGATGCATCTTCCCTCGACCACGTCAACGTGAAGGAGGGTAATGATCGGAAATCCCCACATGCTCTCCAGGGCGGCCTTTCCCTCTGCCCCCATCTTATCAAACAGGATCAGGCACGACTCCACATCCCATCCAACGGACCTCACGCCCTCCACCATCGCTCTGAGGGTCCCGCCCGTGGAGAGAACATCGTCCACGATCAATACCCTTCCCGAGGGCCCCTCCGGGAGGTTCATGAACAGGCGATTTGTGGAGTAACCGGTCTTCTGGCCCAGTGAGACCTCACCGTGCAGCCCGTACTCCCTCTTCCTTATGATCGACATGGGTTTGCCTACCATTGTGGATAGGGCAGTGGTCAAGGGGATGCCCATCGCCTCCGCGGTCAGGATAAGATCGTACCGTTCAGGAGGCGGCATAAGAGGTGACAGAAGCCTAGCAGCCGCCCCGATCAGGTCGGGGTGGATCGAGGGGATGCCATCGGAGAGGGGGTGAACGAAATAGTGATAATCTCCCCTCTCCACTATGGGCACATCGCCAAACGATCCGAGCAAAAGCTCCATATCCGCGTTGATCCCTTTCCGCTCCATCAACACTCAAATGGCGTGAAATGATTAAATATCTCCCCCGTTGAGCCTACAAACCTCCAGGTAGGTCCTCAAGGATGCGGAGTATGTCATCCCAGTTGCCCCTGGCATCCCTCAGGATCTCCCTGAAATCAAGCTCCTGATCGACCACGCCATTGGCGTAATTATCAACGGTCAGCAGGGCCCCATAGGGAATGTCCAATTCCATGGAGAGCGTTGCCTCGGGTGCCATGTTCATGCCAACGTAGTCCCCCCATCCCGAAAGCAGCCTCACCTCCGCCCGCGTCTCGAGCCTGGGCCCCCTTGCCTGAACGTACACTCCTCCATCGATCGCATCGACCCCCACCTTCTCGCAGGAACTCAGAAGCATCTCCCTGATCCTTTCGTCCAGTTTCGGCGTGATATGGGCGATCCCATCGTCCGTGAACGTGGCCCCCGAGGAGAGATCGACATAATCGGCGGGAACCGCGAAGGATGGGACAGGGACCCCACGATCAAGTGCTCCCGTGGAGCAGATGGAAATGATGGCCTGAACGCCCAGTTCGCTCAGGGCCGAAACGTTCGCCCTGTGATCTACCCTGTGAGGTGGGATGTGTGGCGGGATCCCATGCCTGGCAATAATGAAAAAGTGGTTCGCGCCCATGGAGAGCTCAAGCGTCCCTGATGATGTCTGGCCGTAGTGGTTCTCCTCCGGTTCGGCGCGCTTGTGGAAGGAGTGGGGCATGACGCTTCCGACGATCAGTCCGATCCTCATACCTCTCCCTTCAACCTTCTCTTCTGGAGGCCTTCGATATCATCCTCTGCCGGATAGAACCTGGATGATTTCTTATCCCTCGAATAGGTGATCATCCCGGCCCTGATCAGATTCTTGACGTGATAGTTCACGACCTGCCTTGAAACCCCGATCCTGATGCCGATATTCTCCATGGTGACACCGGGGAACTCCAGGATGATATTGAAGATCTCCTCCTGCTTTGATATGTTGTGCTGCACCTTCTGTATGTTCACGTTCGACGGATAGTATCTCTTGAATATCCCGTCGAAAAAGCTCTTGATATATTGGTTCTGCTCCAGAACCCTGAGATGGTATGCGAGCGTCCCGTTGTTGAGGTCCAGATTCCTCCTGATCGAGGAGTAATGATCCCCGGGATTCGCGATTATGTAACCTCTTATCAATCCACGGACCTCGTGGTTGAGTATATCCTTCTTGCTCAATTTCGAGTAGAGGCTCGCCCCCAGCGTCGCCACCAGGACCATGCCTACCTCGGTAAAGAGGATGAATCCTATTAGGCCGGATAGGCCCAAACCCAATAGTATGGCCCCTACGGGAAGAGATCCGCCGCCCCCATCCTCCGGTTCGGTCCCGGGTGTGAACGTATCCGCCTCGATCCTGATATGGGGGTCAAAGGGGTCCCAGTCGGAATTGTCCCCTACACCGTCCCCATCCGTATCTATCCATTCGTCCGGGTCGTAAGGGAAGGCATCCGCGTTGTCCCCGACGCCATCCAACTCGGCATCCACCCATTCATCCGGATCGTGAGGGAAGGCATCCATTATGTCAGGAATGCCGTCTCCATCAAGGTCGCTCCGTTCAACGCCATACTCATCGGGTACGATCAGACGGATCATCTCCATGCCGGAGATGTCCTCACCGTCATCGGCCCTGATGAACAGGTAAACGCCATATGAGGGGACCATGTCGAATGGGATATTGATGGACCACTTCGACCATCCCATGGCCCTCATCCATCCCGAATCGTCAACCCGGTACTCGACAATTCCAGTCGGAGAATCGACATCTTTCACCTCCCCGGTTATCTCCCAACCCACTTCGTTCAGGACCTCCTTCCCCCTGTAAGCTACCTCCGGAGGGTCGTTCACCGGCTCCACCTTGATCTCCAACCAGTCCGAAAGCTCTTTTTCCTGATCGAACATCCTGACCTGAATGTAGGCGGTGCCCGTGAAGTCACGTTTTGGATACAGAATGAGATATGGCTGGTCGGAGAAGAACACCGTGGAGGTATCCAGGGTATCATACAGTGTCAGGATCTCTATGGTGTACCCGGACAGCGGCGTATCCGGGTCGATGAACCATCCGCTGAGTGGGACCCGGGTGGGATTGTCCTGGTCCTCCGACATGATCACCGGGCCGGGGTTCTGGCCGAGATAGGGGAGGGAATCCACATCCTCTATAAGGACGCAGAGGTCCAACGTCGTTGGATCACCGGGGCCGTGATGATGGTCCCATGCGTTTACCTGTATGCAGACCAGGCCTCCATTCCCCTTCCGGTCGGGAGAGATCGTCAGAATATCTCCCTCCAGCTCCATGATGATGTAGGCCTCCAGCGAGGGGGGTTGGGCATACAACAGTGAATAGGCATGGTGGATATCGTCTCCATCCGGGTCGATGAACAGGCTGCCCAGGTCGATCTCCCCCTCCTCCCCCTCACGTATGGTCAGACCATCCGGTGGTGTGAGCGGCCTGGGCCTATCCTCCACGGGATCCAGAATGAGCCTGATCTCGGGAGTTGTGACCGTACTCTTACCATCGGAGACGGATAGCTGAAAATGGAGGTCTCCCACCAGATCAGGGTAGGATTGCGCATTGGCCCTCAGTACCCCCTCCTGAAGGTAGAGTATCCTCTGGGTATGCTCCTCGCTGGTGTGCAGGGATATGCTCAGGTCCTGGGGCATCACGTAATCATCGTAAATATGTTCCCAGAGGTACAATATCGGCATGTCCAGGGATCCCTCGTCTATGTGGATGTCATTCAGAATGATATCATCGAACGAGGGCGGTGAATCGTAGATGACCTCGACAGGGCCCACCCGGACCGCTCCGGAAGAATCGGATATCAGAAAGAAGGGGACCCTATCACCAAAGTCTGCGATCCCCCTTGAAACGGCCGAAAGGAAACCCTCGGACGAGGAGACGTCCAGGGACCCCTCATATCTCAGATCGAGGGATCGGATCGATACCGTCCCCTGTCCGGAGATGGTCAGATCGCACCTGACAAGGACGTTCCCGTAATCATCCGTATACTGGGCCCCATCCTCCCCGTAGAGATCGAGTCCACCCACATCCGCCCTGAAGATCGAACCATGGCCCAGCTGGTTCCTGATGTACCCCGAACCCGACGCTTCCCTGATCTCCACCTCACCAACTGAATTCCACCGAAGATCGTAGATGGAAATGCCCAGGTCCGGGCTGAAATGGTAACAGAGGCCCTTTCCCAGCTCATCGAGGGGGCCGATCACCGCAAGATCGGCAAATGACGGCGACCTCCAGTTGTAGTATGTGCCCCCGGGGCCGGTCTCGGGAATGATCTGGTAGAGGCCATCCCCGGTCATCATGTAGAGAAGGTCCTCTGGCCCTGCATATATATCATGATATCCGGGGCTTGTCCTGAGGGATCCCAACGTCCCGTTGAAACCGATCGAGAACCTGTCGATACCGAAATCCGCCATCGACAGGACGTTGAGGGATGCGGGAGCCCCCATCATCAGGTATATCTCATCCGATCCGTCACCGTTCGCATCGACCCCAAGCGGGAGCGAGGCCGCATATCCGGTGAGGTTCATATCGATCAAGACGAAAGATGATGCCTCCCCGACCACATTCCCTTTCATCAATGTGATGTTCCTCCCGCTCCCCTTCATGGGGAAAAGCAGGATATCATTCAGCCCATCTCCATTCAGATCCCCCTGGGCAAGGCAGGAGGAGGGTATCGATCTGGCGATCACCTCCCTGACATTGACCCCTCCGGTGGAATTGACGGTGACGTTCACTACCCTGCCCTGGGAACCGTCGAGTGTGAAAAGGCTATAGGAACCCCTCGTTCGATCGAGGGAGAAGCCCGGGGAGCCAAGAGGCAGGTCCGAGGCGACCACGTGTGAGGAATATCCACCCTCGTCGTCAAACACGATAAGCGAGATCTCGGAAGAGTGGTTATCCTCACCCCGGTGTGAGTATACGATGAAACCGGAGTTCTGGGACCCCTTTGGCATTACACGGACGGAGGTTATGGGGCCGTTTGGATCGGCCAATTTCGATGTCGAATATCCGCCGGACCCATCTCCGGACACCATCTCGATCGATGAGGATGCCTTCGAATAATATACCACCTCATCATCTCCGTCGCCGTCCAGGTCCCCGGAATCCACCATCTCCGGCGATGGCATGTCGATCGGCCCGGAGATCATCGAGCTCCTGTAATCCCCCAGGGGTTGGGGGAGCGATACTATCCCCATCGAGCCGTCGGTCACCTCCATCCCCATCGGCAGGAAAAATGAGATGGGGGTCCCCCCGGATGTCAGGGGCAGACGCCTCGCCTCCTCTCCGTCCGAGAATACTGTCTGTCTGCCGAAGGAGCCTTCAACGCCCCCTCCAAAGGCCCACTCCTCCCTGCCGTCAAGCCCGATATCCACCGACACTCTATCAGGATTATCTGGCCCCGGTACTGGTTCCAGTTTCAGGGACACTTTGGATATCGGGCCCGGGGTCGGAATGTACAGGGATAGGCTGGCATCCCTTCCGCCCCCTTCAGGGAAATTTATTGTAACCGCCTCGAGGAACGCGTTGCCCTTTGCTATCTGGTTTGACGTTCTCGATTGCGCGATGCCGGGGATCAACAGTATCGTAACAAGGATAAGGATCACTATAAATGGTATGCTGGACCGAGGGGTGAAATGGTTCGGCCAGCCATGGTGTACCCTACTACTTTCCCGAGCCATCGATTAATAAGTCACTTTCATTCTATTTGTTTTTA
>CBDVER010000024.1:0-10511 GCA_965373055.1 uncultured Thermoplasmata archaeon | reverse complement strand
AAGTTCATTTCGACAGCTTTCGTATCTCCCGAGATCAAGGAGGTGATGGAGGTTGAGTTCACCTCATATCCATCCAACTCAAGTGTGATATTGATGCTCGATAGGTCGGTGGGTCCGGAATTCCCGATGACCCCCTCCACCGTCCAGTTCACCCCGGCGATCCCCGATCGGTCCACTTCGATGGTATCAACGCATAGATCTGCCATTGTCGCGTTGATCCGTATGCTGGAGATGTAAGGCCTGTAATTATGTCGGGTTATGGTCACCGTTATATCGCCCGCCTGTAGGTCATCGACGGTTACGTTTGCGGTCCCGTTACGAATAGTCTCCACCCCCAGTATCGTGTAATTGCTGGAGATACATACCGTGGCGTTCTCCACAGCGGAACGGACCTGCACGAGGGTCGTGCCCATTTGAAGATAGGAGGCGTGGGATGCGTCCAGGTCGAGCGGCCTGGAGGTCCAGAGCTCCATGGTGGGGTCGCCGAGATAGTGGAACAGCTCGTATTCCAGGTATTCTATGCCCCAGGGGTCCCCCCAGGTGGCGGACATGAAGAACTTGGCGTAGTTGAGGACCTCTCCCATTCTGAAAAGAGGTGTGGCGTTCCCCAGTGTAGTGTTGAGGGTGGGGAACATCGCATCGTACAGCCCCTTGTAGAAATAATCGTTGTGTCCCGAATAGCTCACCCTGGTCGCGGCCACGACCCCAACCGCTCCGCCTCCCACCTGGTTGATCAGGTGCTCCGCGAAGGACTCCTCGGAAGGGCTGAATGGGCCGTCCGACGTCTCGTTGTCGAAGTAGCCTGTAAGGCAGTTGATGGAGAAGACAACGGGAAGCAGATCCCCGTTATGCAGGTTCCTGACATCGGATGAGTCGAATTTCGGCTCCCCCCATCCACCCGTTCCACCGTGGTCCCTGTGCGTTATCAGGAATGAGCCATCGTGAAACGCGTCGGAGATGTTAGAGGAGGACCCCGCCCATTCGAAGCCATTGCTTCGAAGCAGTTCCGGAGGGATAGCCTCCCCATTGGAGTAGGTTCCCATGTTCCAGTAACGGGGATCCACACTGCTCTTGGCATAAAAGATCCTGGATGCATCGTATCCCAGCGAGTTCATGAAGGAGTAGGCCTCCTCCGACGTCTGTGCGAACCGCCTGTCCGCGTAACCATCGTTGTTATTGTCCTGAAAGTAGGCGGCGAGCGTCACGTTGTCGTAGAAGCCGCCGTGGCGGGGAGGGTCCCTCTCGTACTTTATCACCTTGCTCACGATCATCTCCGCCTCGGAGGCGTTGTTGGCGGGGATCCTCCCGGTGAATATGTCCGGAACGTAGTCCGATCCGCTCACCGTGGCGTAATAGAGGTCGGTCCCGGTGAGCGCCCTGTCGTAGGGGTGGCCTTTCATGTAATTGGTGGGAACGAGGTCTGAGTCCCCCATGAAAAGGACGTAATACGGCCTTGGATCGAAGTTCTCATAGGTGTGGATCATGAACTCCCGGATCTGCTCCCGATCGTGCCCTATCTGGTCGAGATCGTACACCCTCGTGTCGATCCCCATCTGATTCTTCCACCCCGCAAGGCGCATGGAGGCGTTGAGAAGGTCGGGATGTGATATGATGATGTAGTCGCAGCCATCCTCATCTCGTCCATTGTTGGAGGCGGGCGCATTCACGTGATCGAAGCTATCCCAGTTGGAGAAGATCCTTGGATATATCTCCATGAAGGGGGAGCCCGCATCAACTTCTGGCAGTTTATCCCCATTCCACGACAGCTCTACATGTATCTCCATTGCCCAGGATACCTTCCCGGAACCCTCCAGGATCGACGCAGGGGTCACCTGCAGCATCCTGAACGGGACATCGCCCATCATGCCCGAGCTCTCTTTCAACTGCTCATTCGGGTATCTCACGGGGGACGTGTAGTACTCCTCATCGATGATGAAAACAGAGGGCTCCACGCCTGTGAGGTCGGGCGAGGCCTCCTGCAGGGGGAAAATGGGCCCCACATCCAGATCGATCGATGATATGATAGTGATGCTGGAGGGCCCGGCGGGAACGGCAAGGGGTATGTTCATCGCTGGAAGCATCGGCCTTCCCGGAGATCCGGAGGGAGAGGCCCCCTCGAAGGTCAATATGGTGTATGCACGATCCTCGATCTCAACGACGTGGATCGAAGGCGGGCCGAAGCGGAGCTCAACGGTGAGGGAGCCAGGCCCCGATCTGATCAGGTCCATCTCGAATTCGCCAGCATCCAGCTCCCGGGATATCTGCTCCTCGAACCTCCGGCCCTGTTCCTCCATGCCGTTGGCCGAGATGAACGGCAAAAGCAGAAGGAGCATTGCGATGGTGATGGTATTTCCCTTTCCAAGGCTCATACAGGCACATCCGAATGGGAGTGAGGTCCCAGGCTATTCAAATAATCGGTTTGTAATATTTAATGTGTCTCATCATGAAATATCCATAATACTATCCAGTGTGGTGTTTTTTCCCATCTCATTGGTTAAGTTGGGGGGTGCATTTCAATATCTGGCATCTCATCATACTTGTCAATATGTATATCAAACCAGTATAGTACACTGATATGCTACATATATAAGTTGAACAATTATTGACTAAATGCTAATGATGATGACCTCTTCAGTATCAAAAAGGGCCAAAACGATCTTGAAAGGATAGGGAAGGCTCCGACCTGATCGATGGAGTTGAGATAGAATACCAGTTGATCCCGGATTTTTTACTGGGCCGATGAATTTTCATCTCATCCCGCCCCTATCGATCCCGATAATAATTTGAGCGATATTTATTTCAATGGAGACGCCCATATTGTAATCGATGGAACCATTGCGTGATGGTACTTGGAGCGATTATTACCGACGGGAAAGGAGCCGCAGGGAGGTCGAGCTGAGGGACTCGGTCCGGGAGTCGTGGAACGTAACCGACGATGACGGCCCAAGGGAGGTTCTGGAGAAGGGGGGCGCCCTATCATTTCCACATACATATATCGACGGCAGCCTGGAAGCCCTCATCAGAACGATCAGGGCGATCCACAGGTCGGGAAAGAGCAAGGTTTTGGCTTTAGGAGTGCTGCACGGCGGCAACTATGATCATCCCGAACTTGAGTTCTCCCTGGACGGCTTCAGGGCGGTATCGCAAATATTCTCACAGGAGCTGGGATTGTCCCCCCTCAAGATCGACGAGGTCTTCCTGCCACTTCGCGGCCGCCTTGGCAAGGATATGTCCGTATTCACGGAGGAGCACCTTCGTTTCGGCCTGGAACTGAGGGGTAGGGTTGACGACGACACGGCGATAGTGCTGACAGGTGACCTCCGCCATTTCGGTCACGGTTACGGGATTGAGGTTATCCCCGAGGATCACGAGATGGTGATATTTCGCCACATCGGGGAGATGCTCGATCTCCTCTACGGGAAGAGGGACCTTCTATCCTTCGTCGAGATGGCGAAGGAGAGGATGAACGACCAGATAGCGAACGGTACGGCCCTGGCCTCCCTGCTGGAGGGGGACCTCGAATATCGGATATTCTACCAGAGGCTATCGGATTATTCGGGGGTGCTGGGATCAAAGAAACCAACCGTGGTCGCCTCCGTGTTCTACGGCGTCTGGCCGAAATGAACTATTGGGCCCTACTTCTTCCTCTTCTTTTTCTTCCCCGTCCTTCCAGCCTTCTTGACAACCTTCTCGTTGTATCTGAGCTGTGACGTCTCCACGATGTACTCCTTCTGGAACTCCTACAGGTCGTTCTCCGGAAGGAACGTGAAGGTCACCTCGTCCCGATATATCCCGATACTACCGGTTTGGGGTCAGTGAGCCATCAGTTCTTTTAAATTGGGGTCTTAATTAAATCGACCCCCTAGATCGAGGGCACCGTCTTGAGCCACTCAAGGTCGGAGATATACAGGTCCCTGATATCCTTCCTGTCCAGTACCATCATCGCGAGCCTCTCCAGGCCCAGCCCCCATGCGAGCACGGGCTCCGTTACTCCTGTCGGCAGTGTGACCTCTGGCCGGAATATGCCCGAGCCGCCCAGCTCCATCCACTTTCCCTTGAAGAACACATCGACCTCCATGGAGGGCTCCGTGTATGGGAAGTAGGCGGGCCTGATCCTTATCTGATCGAACCCCATCTTGCTGTAGAACTCCTTCAGGAGCCCCACGAGCATGTTGAACGAGGCACCCTCCTCCACGAGTATGCCCTCTATCTGATAGAACTCGGGAAGATGGTGTGCGTCTATCGCCTCGTTCCTGAACACCTTCTCTATCGAGAATACCTTGATAGGAGGCTCCGGGTTGTCGTACAGGTATCTGATGGTGCTCACGGTGGTATGGGTTCTCAGTATCGGCTTCATCGCCTTGTCCAGGGACCAATCATAGCCCCACCCCCTCGATCCCGTGTCCCCTCCTGTCTCGTGCACATCCTTGAAGATGCCCGCAGGGTCGATCTCCTTGTTCGTGTTGAACTGAAGCGGCTCGATCCTCTCGGGTGTGTCCAGGTAGAACGTGTCCTGCATCTCCCTTGCAGGGTGGTCCTGGGGTATGAACAGCGAGTCCATGTTCCACAGCTCCAGCTCGGAGAAGTTGCCTGTTATCTCGTTGAACCCCATATCCATGAATATGCGCCTGATGTTCTCGATGATCCTGGTGAGCGGATGGACCCTTCCACCGGAAGGTTTGGGAGCGAACGCCTCTATGTCGTATCTCCTGAACTCCACATCCCTCCACTTTCCGGACCTGAGGAGCTCGGGTGTCAGCGCCGTTACCTCCCTCTTGAGCTCGATGCCACCCTCCACGATCGCCTTTCCCGCGTCTGTGAGCTCAAGCCTCCTCTCGACCTCATCCCTCTCGGAGATGACGTCCTTGCGCCCCTTGAGGTCCTTGAGGACCTGGGATGGGATATCCTCCGCCTCCATCTCCTTCCTCATCAGCAGATCGATGATCCTCTCATCCTCACCCTTCTTACCCACGGCCTTTTTACCGGTGTCCGAGACCACGATGTAGGTCTCCCCATCCTGCTTCTTGACCTTGCCCCACCTCTTTTTGCTGATCCAGCCGATGGAGATGCCGATCTCCTGTTTGGTGAGCTTTCCCATCTCCTCGAGCTCGGAGAGGCTTATCACGCCCCCCGCCTTGCTTGCGGCCTCCAGCACCTTCCTCTCCGGCAGCCCCTGGGTCGCGTAGGTCTTCCTTCCGAGGGAGACCTTGGTCCTGACGGTCTCGTGGATGGAGATCAGCCCCTTCGTGCGGAGCCAGGACGCGCCGTTCATCACCTCCACCTCATTGGAGAAGCCCCCTTTTCTCATCGCCTTTTCCGGCCGGAGCGACCTCTCATCCTTCAGCGCCAGAAGGAGCCGTCTCTCGTTATGGCTCAGCTCCTCCTTGATCCTGTCCTGCTTTTCCCTGCCCTGAGTCAAATGACCACCTGCTGCCCCCCAATCTGACGAGGCGGATTTTAACTTTGTCCCCCCTCGAGGAGCTCCATGTAGGATCTGTTCTCGATATCCTCCCATCCGTTCTCCTCAAGGAATGCGAGGATCCGCCCCTCTCCATCCTCGATATCATCTCCCATGACCTCCGCCTCCATGAAGGCCCCCAGGCCCGGAACGATGTCTATGCAGAGGACCATATCCCCGTGATCGAAGGTCCATCTCTCCTTGACAACCTCCCTGGAGGGGCTGAATCCCAGCGATTCGAAGAGCGCCAATGCGTTTTCTCGTGATGCTGTGGGCCCGAGGGGGACCTCATGCTCGATGCGGGTCTTTGTCCTCTCCGAGATCCTGGGGCCCTTGTAGGTGATCTCCATGTTGCTTCTCCCCTCCCCCCTCCACTCCTGGCACCTTATACGAAAGGCCTCGTCGGTCAGCCTGTAGTCGAGGCTGGGATGCTCGAGGTATAGGTCGGTCTGGAACCGATGGTCCCTCTCCCGTGCCCCGATGGATAACAGCTTTTCTCGCGCCTCCTTCGCCGCCTCCATGATAGAAGCCTCGTCGGAGCCGAGGAATAGCACGGCCTTCACCTCTATCTCGTACATCGTTCCGGGTAGGCCCGTTGCCGATATAATACTTATTCAACGATTTTTTCGAGAGATCCCAACATATTTACTTGCAAAGGTTAAATCGCATGGAGGCGATTAGGAGCGTTCATCAGAGGAATGTCCATGCCCGGCAAGAAGAAGAAGTCCCTGACTATGGAGAAAGGCCCCATATGGAACAGTGCGACCAAGGCCCAGAAGGTTGAGATCGAGCGCATCTCCAGGGAGTACATCGGTTTCATCTCGAAGGCCAAGACCGAGAGGATGGTGACCGCGGATATCGTGAAGATGCTCGAAAAAGGTGGATTCAAACATATTGATAAGGTCAAAAGTTACCGGGCGGGGAGCAGGATATACGTGTTGAACAGGAACAAGAACGTGGCCGCGGTGATCCTGGGAAAGGACCCCCTGGAGAAGGGGGCGAACCTGGTTGCCGCGCACAGCGATTCACCCAGGCTGGACCTCAAGCAGAACCCACTTTACGAGGATGGCGAGACGAAGCTGGCCCTGTTCAAGACCCACTATTACGGCGGGATCAAGAAGTATCAGTGGGTCAACATCCCCCTGGCGATCCACGGAACCGTGATCAGGGCAGATGGAAAGAGCGTGGACATACACATCGGCGAGGACCTCGAGGATCCCGTATTCACCATTGCCGACCTCCTCCCCCACCTCTACAAGAAGAAGCAGGCCGACAGGAAGCTCCCACAGGGCATCACCGGCGAGGAGCTGAACGTTCTGGTGGCCTCCCTCCCCTTTCAGGATAAGAAGCCCAAGAAGAAGGTGAAGTACTGGGTCCTGGAATTTCTCAACAAGAAGTACGGGATGATAGAGGAGGACTTCGTCTCCGCGGAGCTGGAGGTGGTCCCCGCAGGGCCGGCCAGGGAGATAGGTTTCGACAGGTCCATGATCGGGGGCTACGGCCAGGACGACAGGATATGCGTTTTCACCCTCATCAGGTCCGTTCTGGATATCAAGTCCCCCCGGAGGACCTCCATCGCGCTCATCATCGACAAGGAGGAGATAGGGTCCGACGGGGCCACCTCCATCAAATCTAGGTTCCTGGAGGAGGTCTACTCCCGCCTCCTGGAGCTGAAGGACAGCTCCTATCCGGACCGATTGCTTCGGATGGCCCTCTCCAATACAAAGGCGATATCATCGGATGTCAACGGTGCCGTGAACCCCTCGTTCAAGGACGTGCACGAGCTGACCAATGCCGCCAGGCTTGGATGGGGGATCTGCATAACGAAATACACCGGCTCCGGTGGCAAGTTCGGGGCCAATGACGCCAGCGCCGAGTTCATGGGGCTCATCCGGGGGACGTTCAACAAGGCGAAGGTGCCCTGGCAGACGGGGGAGCTGGGAAAGGTGGACGAGGGAGGCGGGGGGACCATAGCGAAGTTCCTCGCCGAACTGAACATGGACGTGGTGGACGCGGGCCCCGCCCTGATCTCCATGCACTCACCCATGGAGATATCCGCCAAATCAGACGTCTGGTCCGCGTACAAGGCCTACTGCGCCTTCTTCATGATGTCCCCTTGAGAGGATATGTTCAATTCGCCTATCATCAGCTCCGCCATGTTCAGGGCGTCCCGATACCCCGTCTCCTTCGATAGGGCCTTTGACCGTTTCAATAATCTCAGAGCGTGTTTCGGTGCTCCCTTCTGGCTCCTTGCCCAGTGGAGCAATATGATGGCATCCATCCGTTTATTCCTGTATGCCTTTCCACTTTCAAAGGCCGCCCTGTAGAACGGGTCCCAATCCTGATGCGAGCCGAGGTGGATGGTGGACCCGGAGATGGAGATGATGGTGCCCACGTAATCCTCTCTCGATGAGATCCTCTCAAGGGAGCTGAAGTATTCAACAGCGGATCTTCCGATCTCCTTTATGTTCCCTTTCAATACGGGCCGGATCGCACGGAGCATTCCTATCAGCACCTGTTTCCGCTCGTTGTTGATCCGGGGGGAATAAGGGGTCCTTTCGATATCCCTCCGTATGGATGCGATCGCTGAAACAGCGTATTTTTCACCTTTATCGGAGATAACGTACAGGAGGTCAAGGAATGTCCGTTCCACCGAGGGCAGGTCCCGTTTCTCAAGATATCCATGGATGGATCGGGTCAGATAGGCTGCGGCCTGGTCCATATCTCCAACATCCCGAAATATCCATCCTGCCACCCTCAAGGCCCTTGGGACCTCCCCACGTTTTTCCTTCCTCCCCTCGTTCACCGACCTTAACATATACCCTATGGAACGCGAGAGGTGTCCCTTCTCGTACTCTATATCGCCGATCTTTTGGTATATCTCCGATAATAATCCCCTGCTCCTGGAGTTTTTCGCCAGTGCCTCCGAACGAAGTAGATATTCAAGCGAGACCTCTATCTCTCCAAGCTCCCGGAAGGCCTGCCCGATCCTGATAAGGGTCTCCGCCTCCTCACGCCTGTTCTCCCCCATCCTTATCAGCTCCAGGCTTCTTCGGTATCTCCTCACCATCTCCGATCTGGCGCCCTCGTACTTCGCCAGCTCGGCCCCTCTTATCAACACCTTTGCCATCACGAGGTTCCAGTCGCGGGTTCCCCGCCCCATCAGATCCGCACACATCCTGGTGGATCGTCCCAGAGCTTCCCTTGCCGTAACTATGTCCCTTTTTGCCATTGCGGTATCGAAGGTGAGCAGCTTCAGGTCTATGGCCTCCTCCGGCCTCATTTCGGTTGGGTCCAGATCATCGATCCATTCTCCTATCTGGAGATATCCCCTGTCGATCAGGGAGGTCCCCCATTCCAGCACCCCTTTCAGGAACTCCGGGGCCTGGTCGGAATCCCTGGCCATTCGAAGATACTGGAACAGGTCCTCATCCTTGCCCCTTCTCAGGTGGTGTTCCATGGCCCTTATCGTATAGTTGGCCCGCTCCTCCTCCGGGATGGAGTCCCTGATGCTCTCCTTGATGAGGCTGTGAAGATCGAAGGAACCATCCGGATATTCAAGAAGCAGTGACTTGAGGGCAAATCCATCCAGAACGTCCCGGTCCAAACCCTCGGCATATTCGAATCCTGCCCGCTCCATGGGTATCATGAACTGTGATATGAGCCTCAGAACCCCCCTCTCGGCCTCATCCAATGTGGAGAGTATCTCCTCCACGATGAAACGGTCAAGAGAATGCCTGAACTCCCCGTGATCGATCTCCGGAGAGAGCAGATAGAGATTTATTGCCATCGGGTGCCCTCCTGTGATCTCGAATATGGGGTCGAGATCCACGATCGGGATCCCCCTCCTGGATAGAAGCTCCCCGACGCTATCCTTGTCGAGCCCTTCAAGCTCGATCTCCATAACGCCATTTCTGGTCATCACCTCCGTGTTGGTAACGATGGGGGGCCTGACCCTGCCCGAAATGATCATCTTCGCACCGGACGGGCCCTGGATCAGGGAGTCCTTGATACCCCTGAGCAGTGAGTACAGATCGGGGACGCCTCTCTCGATATTGTCCAGTACGAGAAGGGTTCCTGTATCCATGTCCTCAACGGCTTTTTTCATGGCGGTGTAAGGGTCCATTACCCCGGTTGTGGAGATGTATCCGTAGAGCCGGTTCTCGCCCATGTCGTGCAGGCTCTCCCCCAGCTCTCTCAGGAAGCTTTCGACCCCCATCCAGCTGTCGATATTGACCCATATGGACGTTATCTCATCATGTGCTCTCAGAAAATGGGATAACAGGGTTGTTTTACCCTGGCCCGCCATCGAGACCATGGACACTATGCGGATATCATCATCCCTCATTGCGTTGGAGAGCAGCTCAAGTTCGGATCTCCGCCCCACGAAATCAACGACCCTCGGGAATGGTGATGTGTTCCTGTTGGGCTTGACCCCTGCCTCCAATGCGCTCAGGTCGATCTCGTTGCCCGCAAGGTGATCGGATATCAGTTGATAGAGCGAGATCCGTTTTCCACTTCTCCGTTGGGCCCGGTCAAGGACCTTGCCGATCGACCACTCCTTCAAGGAGCGGTCCCTGGCCCTGACGAGAACAAATTTTCTGGATAGCTCCTGGATCATCTCCTCAACAACTTCTCTGCCTTTAACGGAAAGGAAATAGACGCGCCTTCTTCGTGGAATATCCCTGATATGGGAGGTTCTGTATTCTATCAGATCCTGTGTCATGAGCAGTTTCAATGCCCTCGATACATTGTTCTGCCTCATCCTCAGCTCTCTGGCCAGTCCACCCTGCGATAGCACTTCATCAACCGTATATTGGTCGAATTCATCCACATGATCGAATAGTAACAGAAGGATCCTGGTCTCCGCGGTTATCCTCTTCAGGGGCTCTCTCTTTCCTCTCATATTCCAATCGGGTAGATATGAGCCCCGGAGTAATTAAAAGTTTGATTGGAAATGATATAATTTGATATTAACTGATATAATTCAGGAGATATCTTTGATCCACCTTTATATCCACGTGTGGTCCTTCCTTTTCCAGACCCAATCTGG
>CBDVER010000023.1:0-10785 GCA_965373055.1 uncultured Thermoplasmata archaeon | reverse complement strand
GCGATACCTGAGATGAAAAACGGTATCAATCAATGAATAAGCATTTTTCATCGGAATGGGTCCGCGAATATAATCATATAAAAAATAAAGCGGACCCATGGGGATTCGAACCCCAGTCACCGGCTCCGGAGGCCAGTAGGATATCCAGGCTACCCTATGGGTCCTTGGGATAACAGAGAGGATGAATAAGGATTAGGCTATAAATCCTTCGAAGGGCCTATTGCTCACAAGTCCGTGAATTCCCTTTCCCTACACGACCTTCTCCCATTTGGTCACCTTGATATCATTATCCCTGATCACATAGGTCATCAGAAGGTTCATCGGGCTCCCGAACTTGGTCAACTTGATCTGGTGATATACCTCTCTCATCACAACCTTCGTCTCCATCTCCGCGACCCCATCGCATTTATCTATGATCGACTGAAGTTTCGCCTGATCAAGTATGTTGGCCATGAGGAACAGGACCGTCAGGTCCTTCTTCATGGCGATCTCCCTCACCCTGATAAGGAAATCCCCGGCATCATCTATCCCGAACTTCTCAACAAAGAAGGTCAATGGGTTGATCAAAACCCTGGAAACACCAATAAGATGTTTCATGTCGTCAATGATCTTTCCCGGAACGGCGTTGATATAGAACTTGGAGTACTCCGGGCACGCGTCCATGAACTGCAGGTTATTTGGGTCCCAATTCTTCCTCTTGGATGATAGAAGCTCGAGGATCTCGTCCGAGCTGGACTCTATATCATAGAAGGCGACCCTCTCACCCTTCTCCAGGCCCTCCGTCAGGAACCGGTACCCGAACAGGTCTTTCCTGGAGGTGGCATCCCCGATGAACAGGTGGATCTCGCCCTCCTGAAGTCCCCTGTGTTCAAGGGTTTTGTCCAGGGAAGGAACGCCCGTGGAGATAACTTTCTTTTCACTGAGCGGAAATTTGAGCATGCCCACATATAGCTGGCATTGGAATAAATAGGTTCCCATTAAAAGATATTCTCATTCGGCCAGGGTGAACAGCTGATCGTCCTCGCCAACGTCAAAGAGCCCCATCCTCGCACCCGCATCCAGCCAGCCGTGTGCGTAGTTGACGGCCCCGTAGGCGAGCACATGATCCCCGTCACGTGCAAAGATGGTAGCATCGTTGTAATATGCCGTGGCCATGTCGAGAAAATCCTGCCCGATCTTGCGCATAGGGCTCTTTGGGGGGGGGGCGTTCTTCACCTTATCCTACGCCCTCTTCGTGGTATCCAGGTAATTCTTCATCCTCTCATCGGTGATCTCCCTGTTGATCTCCCCGGCCATGAGCATTGAAGCTGAACGTGCAACTAATAGTTATCGGAATGAGAGAGGACCTCCACCTCGTCCCCCCCGTGTCGGGTCCTTCTTATCCTGATCTCCGTCAATATCGGATTGGATACGTTCCCGCCAACGACGATAGCGATGGACACTGGAAGCCTCTGGATCTCGTCGGACATCCTGGTGTCCAACCCCTCGACGGACGAGATGATCGCCTTGATGTCGTTGGGGTTGGTGACCTTCATGATGATCTGGGTCCCGCACTGCGATAATACGTTCTTGTCCACCTTGGCGGCCCTCTGGGTCACCACCATCAACCCCAGTCCGAACTTGCGCCCCTCCGAGGCGATTGTCTTGATGATCTCCTTGGTCACCGCAGGCCCCGTCTGGGGACAGAAGTTGTGCGCCTCCTCCACCACCAGCATGAACGGTGGAATGGCGCCCTCCCTCCTTGCGATGTACAGCCTTCTGACCAGCGCCGCCACGCCGATCTGCTGGTGGTCCAATGGAACATCTCCAAGTCCGATCACCGATATCCTGCCCTTCTGTACGATCTCCGAAAGCGGCGTCCCGGGAGAGCTGAAGAAAGGCATGGATAGGAGGTGCTGAAGCCCGTTCACCAGGTTCCATTTGGCCGGATTGTGGTCGTTCTCCACGATGGACAACACGTCCGAAAGGTCATACGCATCGTCCAGGACCTCCTTTGCGGTGTTCAGCGCATTGTACAGGATCGACGTCCCCACCCCCATGTTCCTGATCCCCATCAGCTGAAGAAGCTCCTCAGCCTTGAAACCCTTGATATCGATCCCGATGGGATGGGGGCTTTCCCCTTCATCATCTGACGGCATGAAGGAGAACTCGGACAACCTCCCGGCCAGGCCTTCGGGCGTGACGTCGAACCTCCTCATCCTCGGGTACTGATAGTCATCCAGGTTGGGGGACATCAGCGAGTGGTACTCACCGTGGAGGTCCAGAACGACCACGGGGATATCCTTGTCGGAGAGCTCCTCTATCAGCACCCCGCAGGTGTATGATTTGCCCGACCCCGTCTTCGCAATAATGGATATGTGCTTCTTCACAAGCTCCGAGGGGTCCAACACAACGTCCACGTCGGTGTGGAATATCTTGCCCACGTAAACGCCATCACCTCGATCAAGGCGAAGTCCCAATGTCCTCTTGAGCATATCCTCATCAGCCCTGTAAACCTTCGACGCGGGAAGGACGGGGGTCAGGGGTCGGAAGATGGAGCCGCCCTCCTCCCTCCTTCCTATCATGGAGATCCTGGCAACCCTCCTCCAGGTCGCCCTGGCATCACTGCCGGATAGGTCCACCAGGGCCCCCTCCTGGGAGAGGTCCGACTGTAGCTCAATGGAATCCACCATCCCCAGAACCCAGCCCACGGTTGGATGATACACCTGTACGTGGTCCATCTCCTTTATCTCGGGATCCCTCAGGATGCATCTGAAGTTGAGGGAGCCCACGGTACCGAAAACAACGCCTATGGGCTCTCCTGGCCTTTCCTCCGGTTCCGGGGGATGTTCCTTTTCCTTCAAATCGATCTCCCGTCCCCTCTCTGCCCCCTGAATATATAACATTTGTCCCGGAGGGTTGGCCGGATGTTCTGGCCAACTTCTGCCAGGAGCACTCCCCTTTTATTTGCTGATCTTCGTGCTCCCTTCCTGCATTGAATTCCTCCCGTCGTTAAATTGCGGTTTTTGAATTCAATGCTACAGGCGCTTCCATACGGCCAAAACATCAGAGATTTGGATTATTTGTTTTGGTCTGACCTTATAGCCTGTCTAACCGTCGACCATTTGTCGGCTATAAGGTATATATCCAAAAGAGCCATTACCCGGATGATGGCAGCGGAACTGACAGGGAATCTCCTGCGAAAGGGCGATAAGCTGTACACACGCGACCTCATGGGTGGGCACAGTGTATACGGGGAAGAGGTCATCAGGGAAAAGGGCGCACACTTCAGGGAGTGGATCCCGTGGAGGTCCAAACTTTCAGCGCTGATAAAAAAGGACGGCCTGCCGGAGATCCCGGAAGGGGACATCCTCTACCTGGGAGCGGCCCAGGGGACCACCGTCTCACATATCTCCGATCTGTTCCCGTCCCGCAATATCCACGCCGTTGAGTTCTCGCCCACACCATACAGAAAGCTCGCATCCCTCTCCGGGCGGAGAGAGAACATCATCCCCATCCTGGAGGACGCATTTCATCCGGAGAGATACGCCCCGATGGTGGGGCCGGTCCATTTCCTGTATCAGGACGTATCCCAGAAGGACCAGGTGGGGATGTTCCTTAAGAACGGGAACATGCTGCTCGAGAAGGGAGGATCCGGCATCCTTATGCTGAAGGCACGGTCCGTCGACGTGACGGCGTCCCCCGATGTGATCTACGAAAAAGCGAGATCCGAACTCGAGGCGGGAGGCTTCAAGGTTCTGAAGGCCGTTCCCCTGGACCCGTTCCAGGTGGACCACGCCGCAATGATAATCAGAAAATAGAAGGGGCCACTCCCCGTGGGTCATAAAGAAACATTAATAGGGATGGGTATCTTTATGCCGCTCCATGGTCCGAGTTGTTCCTTTCAAAGCTTACAGATATGATGAGAAGAAGGTGGGAGACCTCTCCAGGGCCGTGGCCCCCCCATACGATGTCATGAAGGGTGAGAAGGTCGACCAGATACAGGCCCTCTCCCCCGTGAACATCGCCTGGGTCACGAAGAACAAACCCAGGGACGACGACACCTCCACTTCAAATCAATATACCAGGGCAAAAGAGCTACTGAACCGGTGGATCGCGGATGGGGACCTGATCCAGGACGGAGAGGAGTCGTTCTACGTCTACGGACAGGATTTCAGGATCGAGGATAAGGCCCTGTTCCGGTTCGGCTTCATCGGCCTCATCGAGCTGGAGGAGTTCGCAAAGGAGAAGGACAGCGCGGGAAAGTTCTCCGGAGTCCTCCAACACGAGGAGACCCTTCCAAAGGATATCGAGGACAGGCTCAACCTCAGCAGGAACACGATGGCGCAGTTCGGACAGATATTCGTCATATACCCCGATCACGATGGCGGTGTGGACCGGATCCTGGAGAAGAACATGGCATCCGATCCCGTCATGGACCTGGTGGACGATCGATCCATCAGGCACAGGCTCTGGAGGATCAGCGGTGAGGATGACGTGTCCGCCATCACGGACCTTATGAAAGATAAATTCGCCATCATCGCGGATGGACACCACAGGTACAAGACGGCCCTGGCGCTTCGCAAGGAGCACCCCGGGCTGGAGTCCACCGGATACCGGATGCTCACCTTCGTGAACATGTCCAATCCGGGCCTGGTGATACTGCCTACCCACAGGCTCGTTCAGAACCTGGAGGATTTCGACCCCGGGCAGGTCCTTGAAGGGATGAGGGGGAACTTCACCGTCAAGGCCCAGGACGATCAGGTGTCCATGTTCGCGGAGATGGAGCGCCTTTTCAAGGACGGCAGGCACGGCTTCGGGCTCTTCATGAACGATGGAAGTTTCCACTCGATGGAGCTTACAAACAGCAACGTAATGGACGAGCTCAGGCCGGACGCATCCAGCGAGCTTCGCGACCTGGACGTTGCGATCCTCCATTCCGCGATACTGGACAAGGTTCTCGGCATAGACAGGGAAAAGCTGCTCCACGGCACAATGACCGGGGGAGGCTACGTTGTCTACATCAAGGGCATCGGCGATGCCGTGGAGGGGGCCATAAAGGCGGTGAAGGAGAATGCACAGGCGGTCTTCTTCATGAACCCCACCAGGGGCGAGGAGGTGGAGGCGGTCTCCACCAATTTCGAATGCATGCCCCAGAAATCAACGTTCTTCCATCCGAAGGTGTGGACGGGCTTCACGATAAACAAGTTGAGATGAGAGGTGAATGGAATGACAAAAAGGGCACATAATTTCTACGCAGGACCCGCGACCTTACCCCTCCCTGTCCTTGAAAGGGCCAGGGAGGAGTTTCTGGATTTCGCAGGCACGGGGATGTCCGTTCTGGAGATATCCCACAGGTCGAAGGAGTATGACAGGGTACACAACGAGGCCACCGCACTTGTAAAGGAGCTGATGGGGCTCAAGGACGAGTACAAGGTGATGTGGCTTCAGGGAGGGGCATCGACCCAGTTCTACATGGTCCCTCTGAACCTTCAGCTCCCGGGGAAGAAGGCTCAATACGTGAACACCGGGGTCTGGTCCAAGAAGGCCATCAAGGAGGGTGGGTTCTACGGCGACGTTGAGGTGATAGCATCCTCGGAGGAGGAGAACTTCTCATACGTCCCCCAGGGGGTCGAGTTCGACGATGATATCGCGTTCGCGCACATAACGGGGAACAACACCATCTACGGGACCGAGATGCACTACATGCCCAGGGTCCCATCGGATGTGCCCCTGGTCTGCGACATGTCATCCAATATCTTCGATAAGGCCATGGACCTCAATAGGTTCGGAGTGATCTATGCGGGCGCCCAGAAGAACCTGGGCCCCGCTGGTGTCACGCTGGTCATCGTGAGGGAGGACCTGTTGGGCAGGGTGCCGGAGAGGACCCCCTCCATGCAGAAGTGGAAGACCCACGTTGACAAGAACTCGCTCTTCAACACGGGCCCGGTCTTCGCCATCTACATGTGCAAGCTATCATTGGATTACCTCAAGGAGATGGGGGGCGTCCCCGCCATGGAGAAGCACAACAGGGAGAAGTCGAAGATCCTCTACGATCTGATCGATGGCTCGAATGGCTTCTACAAGGGGCACGCCAGGGAGGACTCCAGGTCCCTGATGAACGTTACCTTCAACCTGGCCACACCCGAGCTGGAGGCGAAATGCTTCGAGGAAGGGACCGCAAAGGGGCTTATAGGCCTCAAGGGCCACAGGTCCGTGGGCGGCATGAGGGCATCGATCTACAACGCCATGACCATGGATGGGGTCAAGGCTCTTGCGGAGTTCATGAAAGAGTTCCAGGCGAGCAACCAGTAAAAAGATAAAAAAAGGGGGTCCGGAGGGACCCCCATATTTATTCTTTCATTGTTTTTACTATGGTAGTTGCACTGATGGTTGGTCGGACGTAGGTGCCGCCTTCAACGCCTGCAGTTCTGGCTGAGCTGGCTGTGTTGTGGGCATTGTGCCGACGGGTGGCTTGGGCGGAGCAGGGGCAGGCTGCAGCGCAGGCATCGTGACGGCTGGTTCGGGTTCCTTGGGCGGTGTAGGTGCCTGAGCAGGTTCGGCTGGGGCCGGCTTGGGTGCAGGTGGGATCGGTGCCGGTGTTGGAGAGGATGCCGAAGGCAGCGCAGGGGTTTCTGTTTTCTGCTTTGGTGCCTCCGGCAGAGCGGGTTTCTTTTCAGGCTCTCCTGTAGGAAGCGACATAGGTGGGGCTTTTTTCATCTCTTCCTCCTCTGTCTTCTCCTCCGCCTCCTCCTTCTTTTCATCCTTTTCCTTCGGCTCTTTCTCCTTCTTCCCCTTGAATACAAAGATCAGCAGGATCGCGATGATGGCAAGTATCAGGGCGATCAGGCCCAGGATCCCTCCGGCGTTCTCCAGAATGGACTCCTCCTGGGAAACCTCCAGAACGGCCCCCTGAGACATCTCACCGGAGTCGTACAGCTCTGATGTTGCCTGGGCGGTGATGGTGTGTGTCCCCGACGCGGTGATCTCCGTTGTGACTACCACTATCCCGTTCGCCGGGACGAGAATACCACCCTCAGTGTGAATGATCTTATCCCCATCCTTGATCACCAGGGTGATCCCCTCCGCCGGGGAGTCCCCGAAGTTCAATATGGTCACCATAACGGTCACCTTATCGCCCGGGAGGGGGTGATGGTTGGAGAAGGTTATCTGTGCCGGGTCGATGTTGAGGTTCGCGCCCGCAATGGTCACGTTCAGGGTCTCTTCTGATATCATTCCCAGCGAATCCACCGCAGTTACCTTGATCGTGTACTCTCCGCCCGAAAGCCCATCCGGTGCCCAGGTCCCAAGAAGGCCGGAGACGCCCCCTGTTGTCTGGGTCGGAACGATGGCCTCCCACGTATCGGCGCCCTCTCTCTGGTAGGAGATGGAATAGCTCGTGAGGTGGTCGTCCGTAACGGACCCGATGATGGAGGTCACGCCCGTGATCGTCGTTCCCCCGGTGGGATAGCTGATCGTTATCACGGGAGGGGCCTCATCGATGTAGGCCATCACCGGGTTTCCAATGTTCCCACCGAGGTCCTGTCCCCTCACCATAACCTCCTTCGTGCCGGTGGGAAGTGAGCTCTTGGGGAACGACCATCTATCGAGTGCGATCTCCGCCTCAACCCATGTGAGGCCGCCGTCAACGGAGAATTCAACGAGGTCCACGCCGCAGCCGAGATCTGCGGCATCTCCAACAATGTGCGTCTCGGAGGGGCCGAATATCCCGTCGTTCAGCATCGTTATCTTCGGCCCGTCGATGTCCATTGTCGTGTATGTATAAGCAGAAGGATCTGAGATCCATCCAAGCGCATCTCTTGCCTGGACCTTGAAATAATAGGTCTTGTAGGCTGTCAGGTCCGAGATATCCATGGATAGGCCGTCCGTCCAGGAGGTCTCCCTGATGGGGTCTCCCGTCTCGTTCTCGAACACCTGAACCCTGTATTCTATCCCGGTCCCCACGGGGTCGAAGACCTTCTCCCATCCGATCCTCACATCGGTCCCGCCCGAATATTGTGGCAGGTCGATGATCACGGGAACCTCGGGAGCTGTGGTGTCCACCACGGTCTTCAGCGAGTTCCCCCAACCAGAGAGCTGACCAAAGGTGTCCCTGGACCTGACCCGGATGTAATATATGCCGTCATCAAGTGGATAGTTGAACTTCTCCAGGCCCGCCCTGGTGTCCACACTGGTGTAGGTCTCAATATCGAAGACCTCGTAATGGGTGCCTGTGAGCCAGGTCGATTCCATGACGTTCTGGGAGAAGAGTATGTCGGTCGCCCACTGCGCCTGATACTCAACGACCCCTTCATTGTTATCCGTGGACGGGCCCCATTCCACCTTGAAAATACCCAATTTCTGATATGGGTCCATCGGGATCAGGTTGGGAATGGATGGGCCTGTGGAATCCTGCATCGAATGTACCATTGCAGAGGCGATATCATTCCCGGCACGGTCGTAGGCAATGACTTCATAGTGGTAGATGGTACCATCGGAGAGGCCCGGAACGTCGAAGGTGAGATCCGTTGTGTGAACCGTGAATGCAAGTCCAACCCTGTCCGGGCTGGTGTAGACATTCAGGACGTAATGGTCCAGGCCCGCCAGGGCATCCGTGGATTCGGACCATGCGACCGTTGTTGTCCTTCCTCCCGAGTATTCATCCAGCGTGTCCATGACCGGCAGTGTCGGCGGTGTGGCATCGATCGTTGTGGATATGACCTCCTCTGCCCCCGGATTTCCCAGGTTGTCGTAGGATAGGACCTTGATGAACCATTTGGTATCCGTGGTCAATCCGGTGAGGAGAAAGCTTTGTCCCAGAACGTCGTCCCTGGAATGGACCTCCGTCGTGAATGTCGCATCCGTTGACCATATCACCTTGTAATGGTCCACACCGCTTCCTCCGTCCTCGGCACCTTCCCATTCAATGTTCACGGTCCCCGCAGGTAGATATTCCATCAGCGGAGTGAGGCCGAGCTCTCCAGGGCCCCTGTGGTCCTGAATGGACCATTCCACCTCGGACCAATCCGATTCGTAATGGAAATCGTCGACGGCCTGCACCCTCGCATAGTACTTGACGTCGTCATCCAGGTCCTCGAAGTAGGCGTAGGTCTGGTCCGTGTCCATGTCGTATACGATGGTTCCCGCCTGGAAGTTATCGGTGGTGGCAACCTGTATCTTGTAGTGGTGGACACCAACTCCTTCGTCCACCGCCGGGTGCCATGAGAACGTGTTGGTCTCACCCTTTGTGTAAGGCGGCTCGTTCATCATCACCGGGATCGTTGGTGGGTCCGCATCGCTTGTTGTATGTGTTATTGGGGAAAAAGAGGAATATAGGCCCATATTATCCTCGGCTCTCACCGTTATATAATATGTTTCTCCGGAGACCATCGATAAAAGATAATTGCTGGTCGGATGAGATACAAAATAGTCCACCTGATCGTACCAATTTGGCATCGTTGCGGTCGCAACGGTGTATTCATCAACTCCGGATACGCTATCTACCGATCCAAGCCATTGGATATCTGCCGACGTCCCATTGGTGTACTCTGGCAGATCGTAGATAACAGGAGTTGTCGGCGGGGTCCGGTCTATCGTCGTGCTCACGGCGGAAGACCATGAGGATGTGAATCCCAAACCATCCTTTGATCTGACCTTGAAATAATATGTGGCCCCATCTCCCAGGCTGGTAACTGCCGTGCTCAACGATGATGTCCAGGGGTACTGGGTATATGGCTCGGCTGCGCTTGCACTTGCAAAGAGGCCGACCTGATATTGAACTCCTCCGTAGCTCCCTCTGGAGGGATTATCGTTTACGGCCCCATAACTTACGGTTACGCTTGAGCTTGAAGAGTATGTGGACAGGCCTGTTGGAGTTGGAATATCTGGTGCTGATTGGTCCACCTGAAGGGTGAGATATGAATTATAGTCACTATTATCTGAGTTAACATAATAGAGCGTACCCGGATTATAATATGGATAATAAAAACCGAAGAATAGATACTCATCCCCATCTGAGATCTTCTGCGTCATCACCGATATTGTGGAAGATGAAAGGGTCATGGAGTATGAGGTGGTTGAACTTGAGACCGAGATCGAACCGCAGTAGTGTTCGTATCTGATCGCGGAGTATATATTCTGAGGAGAAGCTGTTCTGGGATCAACATCCAGTAATCTAACATAACAGGTTATGCTTGAGCTTCCGGAATAGTATTGTATCCTCAGATTCAACGTTGCGCTGCTCAGATATACCTCGTCATCCAACGAGCTTATAGGGATCCCGAGCCATCCCCGATAATTATCAGTGCTAGTATAATCTCCAAAATAACTGTTGATATTTGAAGATTTTGAATATGTTGAGGAAGAAGAATCGTAACGTACATTTCCGCATCTGTAGCCGGTGTAGGAACTTGAATTCAATGTAACGGACTGCCAGGCATCGGCCTCCTCCTCTATCGGGGCAAACACTATCAACGAGACCGCAAGCAGTGACAGACAAACTATGAACGGAGCTATCTTAAATCTTTCAGACATCCGTGATCCCTCCAAACGAAACGGTATAAAACCCAGCGCCAATTGGTTTCAAAGTATTAAATGATAAGGCCACTTATCAAGATAATATTGAATTGTCCCATGGAATTTTTTCTTTCAATTTTTCAATGTCTTATTTTATAACCAATTAGGATTATTACCCACTGTGGGGAAATACGCCTGCGGGGTATCTCATGGATCCGGATAAACTGACCCAGGATATGAAGGATGACATCTGGATACGGGATGAGTATTCATGTCGTTTCTGCGGCGACA